>NZ_JBEYUS010000038.1:0-57319 GCF_040643635.1 Saccharopolyspora sp. NPDC047091 | reverse complement strand
GCTCGGCACCAGCGGCACCACCAGGGTCTGCATCAGCGACACCGAGATGCCGCCGAAGGCCAGCACCGGGACGACCACGTTCGTCCGCGCGGGCGGCGCGTCGTCCGGGCGCCGCGGCGCGCTGAGGGCGTGGGTCATGGTGCTCCGTTCTCGTTCGGTCCGCGCCTTTAAGGCAGGCGCTTGACTGACGTTAGCAGCTGCGGTTCACTACCTCCAAGCTCGATCCCCGGACGTTCCCGGACGCGCCGAATTCCCCGGACCCGAGCAAGGCCGACTTGAGGAGACACCGCGGTGACCACATCTGACGAACGGGTGCTCGACTACCCGATCCCCGCACCGGGACCGCTGGAACCACCCGCCGAATGGGCCCGGCTGCGCGCCGGCTGCCCCGTCTCCCGCGCCAAGCTGCCCAGCGGCGACGAGGTCGCCCTGCTCACCCGCTACTCCGACGTCAAGGACGTGCTCGCCGACCAGCGCTTCGGCCGCAGCCTCGACGACCCCGACGCCGCCCGGATCTCCGACACCGAATCGGGCGGGTTGTTCAACAGCGAGATGTCCACCGCGCTCCCGCAGAGCGGCGAGGGCCACCAGCGCTGGCGGCGCCTGGTGAACCGGTGGTTCACCGCCAAGCGGATGCTGGCGCTGCGCCCCGAGATCGAGCGGATGGCCGAGAGCCTCGTCGACGACATGATCGCCGGTGGCGGGCCCGCCGACCTCAAGGCCGCGCTCGGGTTCCCGCTGCCGGTGTGGGTCATCTGCGACATGCTCGGCGTGCCCACCGCCGACCGGGACCGGTTCTCGCGCTGGTCGGACACCTTCCTCAATCTCACCCGGTACTCCGAGCAGGAGTTCAAGGCCGCCGAGGCAGACTTCTTCGCCTACATGGCCGGGCACATCGCCGCCAAGCAGCAGGAGCCCGGGGACGACCTGCTCAGCGAGCTCATCGCCGCCACCGACTCCGAGGGCGAGCGGATGCCGGACCGGATGCTCGCCGCCACCGGGCTCGGCCTGCTCATCGCGGGGCACGAGACCACCGCGAACATGATCGGCAAAATGGTGGCGATGCTGCTGTCGGACCGGCGGCGCTGGGAGCGGCTGCTGGCGGACCCGTCGCTGGTGCGCTCCGCGGTCGAAGAGGTGCTGCGGTTCGACGCCAACTCCGGGCTCGGCATGGTCCGCTTCCTCAACGAGGACGTCGAGATCGCCGGCACCGAGCTGCCGCGCGGCACCACCGTCATGTGCAACATGGCCGCCGCGAACCGCGATGAAACCGCCTTCGACGGCGCCGACGACATGGACCTGGCCCGCACCCCGAACCCGCACCTGGCGTTCGGCACCGGCGCGCACTCCTGCCTCGGGCAGGCGCTGGCCCGCAACGAGCTGCAGGTGACCCTCGAAGTGCTGCTGCGCAGGCTGCCGTCGCTGGAGCTCGCGGTGCCCGCCGCGCAGCTGCGACCGCTGGAAGGACTCGTCGTCGGCGGCCTGCGCGAAGTCCCGGTGCGGTGGTGACCGTGGGCGCGGCGCGGTCCCGGCAGGTGCGGGCGACGCGGGAGCTGATCCTCGCGACGGCCGAGCGCCTGTTCGCCGAGCACGGGATCACCGCCGTGTCCCACCGCCAGATCGGGGAGGCCGCGGGACAGGGCAACAACGCCGTCGTCGGCTACCACTTCGGCACCAAGGCCGAACTGGTCGCCGCGATCCTGCGCAAGCACTACGAGCAGGTCGAGCGGTTGCGCGCCCGGATGGTCGCCGACGCCGAAGGGTCGACCGCCGTGCGGGACTGGGTGGCGTGCATGGTGCTGCCGAGCGCGCAGCACTTGGCCGACCTGGGCGGGCCGACCTGGTACGGCCGGTTCGGCGCGCAGGTCATGACCGACCCCGCCTACCGCGAGATCGCCGAACGCGCCTCGTGGAACTCCCCATCGCTGCGGCGCGCGGGCGAGGAACTGCACCGCCTGCTGGCCGAACTGCCCGAACCCGTGCGGCAGGAACGCCGCGACATGGCCCGGCGGCTGGTGGTGCACGTGGTCGCGGAGCGCGAGCTCGCACTGGCCGACGGCACCCCCACCCCGCGCCGAACCTGGCAGCAGGCCGGAACCGGCCTGGTGGACGCGATCACCGGCCTCTGGCTCGCGCCCGCCACCGCTGGAAGCCTCCCGGGCGAACGGGACGGCGCACCGTGACCGCCGGTGCTCGCGCGATGCGCAGCCCGGCCCGGCGGCCGCGGAGCCGAGCGGGCTCCGCGACCCGAACCCACTACGACGGCCGAACCCGATACGACAGGAGTCGAACACGATGAAGGTGACCATCGACGAGGAGAAGTGCTGCGGCGCCGGGACGTGCGTGATGGTCGCGCCCGAGGTCTTCGACCAGCGCGACGAGGACGGCGTGGTGGTCCTGCTGGACGCCGCTCCCCCGGCCGAACTGCACGACGGTGCCCGGGAAGCCGCGAACATGTGCCCCGCGGCCGCCATCGCGCTCAGCGAGGAGTCGTGACCGGACCGGTGCTGGTGGTCGGCGCCTCCGCCGCCGGCCTGTCCACCGCGGAAGCCCTGCGCCGGGGCGGGCACGACGGGCCGATCGCGGTGCTCGGCGACGAACCGCACCTGCCCTACGACCGGCCGCCGCTGTCGAAGAAGGTGCTCGCCGGGGAGTGGGAACCCGACCGGGCGCGGCTGCGGACCGAGGAGGCGCTCGCCGCGCTGGACGTCGACTTCGTCCTCGGCGACGCGGCGGTCTCCCTGGACGCGGGCTCCCGGACCGTGCGCACCGCCGCGGGACGGCTGCTCAGCGCGGCGACGATCGTGCTGGCCACCGGGGTGCGGCCGCGCACCCTGCCCGGGCAGGACGGGCTGGACGGGGTGCACGTGCTGCGCACCGTCGAGGACTCGCTGGCGCTGCGGGCCGAACTGCGCCCCGGGGCCCGGCTGGTCGTGGTCGGCGAGGGCGTGCTCGGTTCCGAGATCGCCGCCACCGCGCGGGCCGCGGGCGCGCACGTCACCCTCACCGGGCCGCTGGCGGCACCGATGGCCGGGCAGCTCGGCCCGCTGGTCGGCGCCCGGCTCGCGGAACTGCACGCCGATCGCGGGGTCGAGCTCCGCCTCGGCCGCGGCGTCACCGGGTTCACCGGGTCCGGCCGGGTGACCGGGGTGCGGCTGGACTCCGGCGAGGAGCTGCCCGCCGACGCGGTGGTCGTCGCCGTCGGCGCCGTGCCGAACACCGAGTGGCTCGCGGACAGCGGGCTGCGGCTGGCGGACGGCGTGGTGTGCGACTCGCGGTGCCGCGCCGCGCCCGGGATCTACGCGGTCGGCGACGTGTGCCGGTGGCTCGACGAGCGGACGAATTCGTCGCTGCGCCTGGAGAACCGCACGCACGCCACCGAGCAGGCCGGGGCGGTGGCCGCGAACGCCCTGGGCGCCGACCGCGCGTTCTCGCCGATCCCGTTCTTCTGGACCGACCAGTACGACGTGAAGATCCAGGTGCACGGGACGGTGCGGCCCGCCGCCGACGC
The DNA here is from genome assembly GCF_040643635.1 of Saccharopolyspora sp. NPDC047091. Taxonomy (NCBI): domain Bacteria; kingdom Bacillati; phylum Actinomycetota; class Actinomycetes; order Pseudonocardiales; family Pseudonocardiaceae; genus Saccharopolyspora; species Saccharopolyspora sp. NPDC047091. The sequence continues at coordinate 53,808 of NZ_JBEYUS010000038.1, read as the reverse complement.
GGAGGTGGTGGACGGCGACCCCGCCGACGGCCGGTTCGTGGTGCGCTACCGCGAGGACGGCCGCACCACCGCGGTCCTCGGCTGGAACATGCCCAAGCAGGTCCGCCTGCGCCGCCAGGAGATCCTCGACGCCGCCGAGGCCGCACCCGCCCGCTGAAGTCCACTTCGGACGTTCCCGAGAACCGCTCCCCCGGAAGGCCACCATGACCGAACGACTCGCCGCGACAGCGGAATTCCCGTCCGAACGCGCCCCGTCCTGCCCGTTCGCTCCCCCGCCCGCGCTGCGCGAGGCCGCCGCGCAGCGGCCGCTGTCGCGGGTGCGGCTGTGGAACGGCAGCACCCCGTGGGTGATCACCGGGCACGCCGCGCAGCGCGCGCTGCTGGGTGACGCCCGCGTCAGCACCGACGAGAAGCAGCCGGGCTTCCCGCACATCAGCGCCGCTTCCCAGGCGCACGCCGCCGACCGCGCGCCGAGCATCTTCAACTCCGACGCGGCCGAGCACAGCCGGTTCCGGCGGATGATGACGTTCCCGTTCACCGCCAAGCGGGTCTCCGCGCTGCGGCCGTTCATCCAGCGCACCACCGACGAGCTGATCGACGCGATGCTCGCCGGGCCGCAGCCCGCCGACCTGGTCGCCGCGCTGGCGCTGCCGTTGCCGTCGCTGATGATCAGCGAACTGCTCGGCGTGCCCTACTCCGACCACGAGTTCTTCCAGCGGCACAGCGTGCTCGCCATCGACCGGGACGCGACGCCGGAGCAGAGCGCGGCCTCCAGCGGCGCGCTGCAGGACTACCTCGCCGACCTGATCACGGCTCGCGTCGACGAACCGGGTGAGGGCTGGGTGTCCGACCTCGCGCAGCGGGTCACCGCCGGCGACGTCACGGTCGCCGAGGCCGCGCAGATGGGCATGGTGCTGCTCATCGCCGGGCACGAGACCAGCGCGAACATGATCGGGCTCGGCACAGCGAAGCTGCTCCAAGACCCCGCGAACCTGGCCGTGTTCCGCGACGCCGAGGACCCGAAGGTCGTCGCGGGCGCGGTCGAGGAGATGCTGCGCTACCTGTCGGTGGCCCACCACGGGCTGCGCCGCGTCGCGCGCGAGGACATCGAGGTCGAGGGCGAGACGATCCGCGCGGGCGAGGGCATCGTGCTGGCGCTGCCGCTGGGCAACTGGGATTCCGCGGCGTTCGCGGAACCGGACCGGCTGGACCTGCACCGCGATGCCCGGCAGCACAACGCGTTCGGGTTCGGCGTGCACCAGTGCATCGGCCAGCAGCTCGCGCGGGTGGAGCTGCAGGTCGTGTTCGGCACGCTCCACCGGCGGGTGCCGTCGCTGGCGCTGGCCGTGGACCCGGCGGAGATCCCGTTCAAGTTCGGCAAGCTCGTCTACGGCGTGGAGTCGCTGCCGGTCACCTGGTGAGGCCGCGGGCGCCTGGTGAGGCTCGGGAGACCGGGCCTCGGGTGGCGCTCGCGGGACCGCCGCTCGGGACGATCTAGGCGGCGGCCGCGGACCGCCGTCCGGCACGGCGTCCGGGCCGGGCGTCCGGCACGACGCCTGGACCGGGCGCCCGGTCCGGACGTCCGGTCGAGCGATCCGCGCCACATCGGGCTCCGCCGCGCCGTCCACCTCGGATAACGTAAGTTACCGACCGGTAGCCAAGGGCCGGCCGGAACGCCGCCGTCCGAGGAGAGGCCCATGTCCACCACCGAATCCACCGCCCCGTCCGGACTGGAACTGCTGCGCCGGGTGCAGTCCGGGGCCTTCGCGGACACCCCGTCCATCGGCGGCCTGCTCGGGATGCGCTTCGACGTGGTCGAGCACGGGCGCATCGTGGTCTCGCTGGACACCCGGCCCGACTTCGCCAACCCGCTCGGCACCGTGCACGGCGGGATCGCCGCGACCCTGCTCGACTCGGCGATGGGCTGCGCCGTGCACACCACGCTGCCCGCGGGCGTCGGCTACACCACCTTGGAGCTCAAGGTGAACTACATCCGCGCCGCGCGCACCGACGGCCAGGTGCTCACCACCGAAGGCACCGTCGTGCACGCCGGACGCCGCACCGCCACCGCCGAGGGCAAGGTCCACGACGAGGCGGGCAAGCTCATCGCGCACGCCACCACCACCTGCCTCATCCTCCCCACCTCCTGACCCCGCACCGCGCCGATCACCCCGCGTCGGCGTGCCGGTGATCGGGTTCGGCGCGGCGGGATCTACCATTCGGCGGATGACCGGCTACGACGATCTCGACCCGTTCGAGCACCTGGACGCCTCGTCCCTGCCGCTGCGCCAGCAGCGGATCATGGCGACGATCCGCGACTGGGTGGTGCGGCACGGGTACTCGCCGAGCACCCGGCAGATCGGCGAGGCCGTCGGCCTGCGCTCCACGTCCTCGGTGTCCAAGCACCTGGCGAGCCTGGAGGACAAGGGCTTCCTGCGGCGCAGCGAGACCGTGTCCCGGCCCATCGACGTGCGCGCGTTCCTGCACGGCACCGCCGCCGCCCGCGGCGACGGGGATTCGGTGACGGTGCCCGTGGTCGGCGACATCGCCGCCGGGACGCCCATCGCCGCCGACGAGCACCTCGACGACACGCTGACGCTGCCCCGCGAGTTCGCCGGGCGCGGCACCGTGTTCGCGCTGCGGGTGCGCGGCGATTCGATGATCGACGCCGCGATCTGCGACGGGGACACCGTGATCGTCAAGCAGCAGCCCGAGGCGCACTCGGGGCAGATCGTCGCGGCCCTGCTCGACGACGAGGCGACGGTCAAGGTGTACCGGAAGCGGAACGGGCACGTGCTACTGGAACCGCGGAACCCGGCCTACGAGGTCATCGACGGCGACCACGCCACCGTCCTCGGCGTCGTCGTGTCCGTCCTGCGCAGCGTCTGACCCCCAGCTCCTGACTCGCGGCTCCTGACCCGCGGCTCGCGTCAGCGGCGCCGACGGCCCGCCGGACCGGACGGACACGCGCCGCCAGGTCAGAGCGCGAGGCCACCGTCGGCGTAGTAGCCCTTGATGTGCGCGGTGACGCGACGACCCGCCAGCGCGCCGTCACCGTCCCGGATCGCGGCCAGCAGCTCGCGGTGCTCGGCGCGCAACCGGGTCGAGGTCGCCGCCCACGAATCCAGCAGCGGGACCGTCTCGCGGGTGTAGTGCTCGATCGAGTCGCGCAGCCCGGACATCATCGCCGCGACCACCTCGTTGCCCGCGGCCTGCGCCAGGGACAGGTGGAACTGGGCGTCGAGCGCCAGGAACTCCGCGGGGGCCAGGTCCGGCTCGTCCATCGCGTCGAGCAGCTCCTGCGCCGCGGCGAGATCGGGCGAGCCGGTGGCCAGCTCGGTGACCGAGGCGGTCTCCAGCACCAGCCGGGTGCGCACCACGTCGCGCACCTGGAAGCCCTGCCCCGCCACCTGCAACCGCAGCAGCGCGCTCATGCCGCCGGTCGGGCGGGCCAGGATCACCGCGCCCGCCTCCGGCCCGGATCCGGTCTGGGCGCGCAGCAGGCCCAGCGCCTCCAGCACCCGCATCGCCTCGCGCACCGAGGAGCGTCCGACCTGCAACTCCTCGGCCAGCGCCCGCTCCCCGGGCAGGCGCTGCCCGGGCGCGATCCGGCCCTGCACCAGGTCGTCCTCGATCTGCGCGAGCACCCGTTCCCACGCCCGCGGTCCAGCCTTCGCCACCCGGGGAGCCTATCGAGCTCCGCGCGGTGCGCGTTGCGGGCGCCGCCCGCTGCCGCAACGCTGGCCCGAGGCGGTCGGACACCGCCCGTTCCCGAACTCGCCCACCCCGGTTACGGTGTGGTCAGACCACACACGAAGGGAGTCCGACGCATGCGGGTAGCCCTGTTCGCCACCTGCCTCGGCGACACGCTGTTCCCGGACGCGATCCAGGCCACCGCCCTGCTGCTGAGCAGGCTCGGCCAGGACGTGGTGTTCCCGGAGGCGCAGACCTGCTGCGGGCAGATGCACGTCAACACCGGGTACCAGCGCGAAGCGCTGCCGCTGGTCGAGAACCACGCGGCCTGCTTCGCCGACGACTCGATCGACGCCGTGGTGGTGCCCTCCGGCTCCTGCACGGGATCCATCCGGCACCAGCACGAGATCGTCGCCGAGCGCTTCGGCCGGCCCGGCCTGCGCGAACAGGTGGTGCGCTCGCGGGCGAAGACCTACGAGCTCGCCGAGTTCCTCGTCGACGTCCTCGGCGTCGTCGACGTCGGCGCCACCTTCCCGCACCGGGTGACCTACCACCCCACCTGCCACTCGCTGCGGATGCTGCGGGTCGGGGACAAACCGCTGCGGCTGCTGCGCGCGGTGCGCGACATCGACCTGGTGGAGCTGCCCGAAGCCGACCAGTGCTGCGGGTTCGGCGGCACCTTCGCGCTGAAGAACGCCGACACCTCCACCGCGATGCTCTCCGACAAGCTGCGCCACATCGGCGGCACCGACGCCGAGTACTGCACGGCCGGGGACGCGTCCTGCCTGATGCACATCGGCGGCGGGCTGTCCCGGCTGCAGACCGGCGTCGGCACCAAGCACCTCGCGGAGATCCTCGTCGCCACCGAACGCACGATCGCCCCGAAGCAGGGAGCCTTCGCATGAGCGGCACGTTCCTCGGCATGCCCACCGCCCCGCCGCGCGGCACCGGCAACCTCCGCGGCGGCGAACCGTTCCCGGCGGCGGCCCGCACCGAGCTCGGCAACGCACAGCTGCGCCGCAACGTCGGCAAGGCCACCCGCACCATCCGGGACAAGCGGCTCGCCGTCACCGGCGAACTGCCCGACTGGGAGGAGCTGCGCTCCGCCGGTGCCGCGATCAAGCGCGACGTCCTCGCCCGGCTGCCGGAACTCCTGGAGCAGTTCGAGCAGGCGGTGACCGCGCGCGGCGGCACGGTGCACTGGGCGCGCGACGCCGCCGAGGCCAACGCGATCGTCACCCGGCTCGTCCGCGACACCGGCTCCGCGGACGTCCTCAAGGTGAAATCGATGGCCACCCAGGAGATCGGCCTCAACGAGCACCTCGCCGACGAGGGCATCACCGCCATCGAGACCGACCTGGCCGAACTGATCGTGCAGCTCGGCGCGGACCGCCCCTCGCACATCCTGGTCCCGGCGATCCACCGCAACCGCGCGGAGATCCGGGAGATCTTCCTGCGCGCCATGCCCGGTGTCGACCCGGACCTGGACGACGATCCCGCGCACCTCGCCGAGGCGTCCCGGCGGTTCCTGCGCGACCGGTTCATGCGCGCGCGGGTCGCGATCTCCGGGGCGAACTTCGGCGTCGCCGACACCGGCACGCTGTCGGTCGTGGAATCCGAGGGCAACGGGCGGATGTGCCTGACCATGCCGGAGACGCTGATCACCGTGATGGGGCTGGAGAAGCTGATCCCCCGGTTCGAGGACCTGGAGGTGTTCCTGCAGCTGCTGCCCCGGTCCTCCACCGGCGAGCGGATGAACCCGTACACCTCGATGTGGACCGGCGTCACGCCCGGCGACGGACCCGAGGAGTTCCACCTGGTGCTGCTGGACAACGGCCGCACCGCCACCCTCGCCGACGAGATCGGGCGCGAGGCGCTGCACTGCATCCGCTGCTCGGCCTGCCTCAACGTGTGCCCGGTGTACGAGCGGACCGGCGGGCACGCCTACGGCTCGACGTACCCGGGACCGATCGGCGCGGTGCTCACGCCGCAACTGGCCGGGATGAACGCCGGGTCCGGGGATCCGAACGGCTCGCTGCCCTACGCCTCCAGCCTGTGCGGGGCGTGCTTCGACGCCTGCCCGGTGAAGATCGACATTCCGTCGCTGCTGGTGGAACTGCGCCACCAGCACGTCGAGCAGGCCGGGTTCGACGCCGAGCAGGCGATGATGAAGGCCGCGTCGGCGGCGATGGGCTCCGCGGGCCGGTGGACCGCGGCGCAGCGCGCGGCGCAGCTGGGCAGGCTGCTCGGCCGCGGCGGGCGGATCAAGGTGCTGCCACCGCCCGGCAGCGCGTGGACCTCGTCGCGCGACCTGCCGGTGCCGCCGAAGCGGACGTTCCGGCAGTGGTGGAACTCCGCGGAAGGCCGGGCCGCGCTCGACCGCGCCCGGCGCGAAGGAGGTGCGCGGTGAACGCCCGGGAGACCGTGCTGGGCCGGGTGCGCGACGCCCTCGCGCTCGCCCCGCCCGCCGCGGTGCAGGTGCCGCGCGAGTACCGGCGCTCGCGGACGCTGCCCGCGGACCGGCGGCGGGAACTGCTGGTGGACCGGCTGGAGGACTACGGCGCCGCGGTGCACCAGTGCGACGCCGCCGACGCGCCCGGGGCGATCGGGACGGCGCTGCGCGGCACCCGCCGGATCGGCATCCCCGCCGGGCTGGACCGCCGGTGGGTCGCCGAGTTCGGCGGCGAGATCACCGTCGACTCCGCGGACGTGCCGCCCGCGCGGCTGGACGAGCTGGACGGGGTGGTGACCGGGTCGGCGGTGACGTGCGCGGAGACCGGCACGATCTTCCTGGACTCGTCGGCCGACCAGGGCCGCCGGGCGCTGACGCTGGTGCCGGACCTGCACGTGTGCCTGGTGGCGCTGTCCACAGTGGTCGCCGGGGTTCCGGAGGCGGTGGCCAGGCTCGACCCGGTGCGGCCGACGACGCTGATCAGCGGCCCCTCGGCGACCTCGGACATCGAACTGGACCGGGTCGAGGGCGTGCACGGGCCGCGGACCCTGCACGTGGTCCTGCTCCTCGACGCCTGACCCCGTAGGTGAATGGCCCATTCGACCACCCTCACCGGTCGAATGGGCCATTCACCTGGTGCGGATCAGCGGGTCCGGGTGCCGATCAGCGGGTCCGGGTGCGGGACAGCAGCCACACGAAGTACGGCGCGCCGATCAGCGCCGTCATCATCCCCGCGGGCAGCTGCGCCGGGGCGATCGCCGCGCGGCCGACCACGTCGGCCACGCACACCAGCACTCCGCCCAGCAGCGCCGCCACCGGCAGCATCCGGGAATGCCGCCTGCCCACGATCGCGCGCGCCGCGTGCGGGGCGATCAACCCCACGAACGCGATCACCCCGACCCCGGCCACCGCGGTACCGGTCAGCAGCACCGCGCAGCACAGCAGCAGCAACCGCGCCCCCGGCACGTGCACGCCCAGCACCCGCGGCGTCTCCTCGTCCACCGACAGCAGGTCCAGCTCGCCGCGGGCGCGCACCAGCACCGGGACCAGCACCAGCAGCGCCAGCGCCATCGGCACCAGGTGCTCGTAGGTGCGCCCGTAGGTGGAGCCGCCCAGCCAGGTCAGCGCCTTCGTCTCGTTCCACGGATCGGACAGCGTGATCAGCAGCGTCACCAGCGCCTGGGCCGCGGCCTGCACGCCGAACCCGATCAGCACCAGCCGTTCGCCCGCGAACCCGCCCTTCGCGGCCATCGCGAACACCACGAGCGTCGCCACCGCCGCACCGAGCCCGGCACCACCGGCCAGCACCCAGAACCCGGCGCCGGACCACACGGTGATCACCGTGATCGCGCCGAGCCCGGCACCTCCGGCGACACCGATGATCCCCGGCTCGGCCAGCGGATTCCGCGCCACGGCCTGGATCGAAGCGCCGGACAGCGCCAGCGCCGCTCCCGCCAGCACCGCCGCGACCACCCGCGGCACCCGGTTCGACATCACGTTGCTCACGATCGGCCCCGCCTGCCCGCTCACCCAGTTCGCCAGGTCGCCGAGCAGCAGCAGGACGTCGCCCAGCAGCACCGCCCCGATCACCACCGCGACCAGCAGCAGCACCAGCCCGCCGACGACCAGCCGCACCCGGGCCGCCGACACGCCGCCGCGCACCCCCGCCGCCGGGGGTTCCGCGGCCGAGGCGGACACCCGGATGTTGCGGCACAGCACCACCAGGAACACCGCGCCGATCAGCGTGGTCGCCACCCCGGTCGGGATCTCCAGCGCGCTCTGCGCCCCGATCAGCGCGCGCAGCAGCACGTCCGCGCCCACCAGCAGCACCACGCCCATCGCTCCGGAGATCGGTAGCAGCGCGGCGTGCCGGTGCAGACCGGGAACCCGGTTCGCCAGCAACCGCACCACGGCGGGCGCGGCGAGCCCGACGAACCCCACCGGGCCCGCCAAGGTCACCGAGGCCGCCGCCAGCAGCACCGCCAGCGCGATCGAGGCGAACCGGATGCGTCCCACGTGGACGCCGAGGGTCCGCGCGTGGTCGTCGCCGAGGTACACCAGGTCCAGCCGCCGCGACAGCAGCAGCAGGAGCACGAGCGCCACGCCCATCACCGGGGCGACGTCCTCGATCCCGCCCAGCCCGGTCTGCCCGAGCGAACCGGAACCCCAGGCGAACAGCCCCTGCGTCTCCTGGTCGAACAGCAGCAGCAACATCCGCGTCAGCGAGTGCATCGCCAGCGCGATCGCGGTCCCGGCCAGCACCAGCCGCACGATCCCCGTGCCACCCATCCCGGACAGCGAGATCACCAGCAGCGCCGCGCCGAGCCCGCCGACGAACGCGATCGCCGTGGTGCCCAGCACCGGGAACGACACGCCGAACGCGGCGACCGCGACGATCGCCAGGTGCGCCCCGGCGTCCACGGCGAGCGTGTCCGGGGAGGCCATCACGTTGCGCGCCACCGATTGCAGCACCGCACCCGCGATGCCGAGGGACGCGCCGACCAGCAGCGCGGTGAGCAGCCGCGGCAGCCTCGACTCGAGCACGACGGCCGCGGTGTCCTCGGCGCCGCCGCCGAGCACCAGGTGCAGCAGCCCACCCAAGTCCACTGTGGACGTACCTTGGGTGAGGTGCACCGCGGAACCCAGCAGGATCAGCGCGGCCAGCGCCACCACCAGCAGCACCAGCGGCGCGCCCCGCCGGACGGTCGCGACCGGCGGGGCGGGCGGGCGGACGAGCGTCGTCACCGCGGGACTACGCCTTCAGCGCCGCGATCGCGGCGTCGACGTACTGCTCCATGGACTTCGGGCCGCCGAACATCCACAGCGAATCGGGCAGGCGCTCCACCTTGCCGCTGCGCACGAACGGCAGGTTCTTCCAGATCGCGTTGTCCTTGAGCGTCTCGCCGTAGGCGTCGGTCTCCGACCCGTTGGCCTCGTACCAGAACCGCACGTCCGGCAGCCGGGTGAGCCCTTCCACGTCGGCGGAGGCGAGGCCGTATTCGGGGTCGCCCGCCATCGGCCACGGGTTGCGCAGGCCGATGCGGTCGAACACCTCGGAGACCAGCGAACCCTTCGCGAACGGCCGGATGCTCACCTCGCCGGAGGTCACGTAGGCGTCGGAGAACGCGACCGGGGTGTCCAGCGCGCCGGCCTGCTCGACCGCGGCGCGGCCTTCGGCGATCTTCGCGTCGAACTCGGAGCGCAACCGCCCGGCGGCGTCCTCGGTGCCGGTCGCCTTCGCGATCAGGTCCAGGTTCTGGAACATGGTGCCGATCGGATCCGGCGCGCCGCCGCCCTTGATCACGAGCACCGGTGCGATCTGCTCGACCTGCGCCAGCGCCGCTTCGCTGAGGCTGTCGGTGACGACCACCAGGTCCAGGTCCAGCGAGCCGAGCGCATCGAGGCTCGGTTCGCCGCGGGTGCCCAGGTCCTTCACCTCGGCGTCCAGCGGGGCGGCGCCCACCCACTTGCCGTATCCGTCCACATCGGACGCTCCGACGGGCATGACGCCGAGGGACACCAGGTTCTCCGTGCCGTTCCACTCGGTGGCCGCGACCCGCTTCGCGGGCCCGTCGAGGCGGACCTCCTCGCCGCGGGAGTCGACGACCGTCACCGGATCGCCGCCGCTCGCGGACTTCTCCCGGCCACCTGCCTGCTCGGTGGTACCGCAGCCCGCCGCGAAGAACGCGGCGGCCGCGCACAGCCCGATGATCGCTCTGGTCCTGCGCATGATTCTCCTACCTGGAGGGTGACCGGAGGTGCCGGTCAGGCCGAGGGGGCGCGAACGCCGGAGGTGTTGAAGCGGCCGACGGCGCGGGTGCGGAGGTGCCCGTCGGCGGGATCGACCTCGACGTCCACCTGGATGCCGTAGGCGCGGGTGAGGTTCGCCGAGGTGAGCACCTCGTCCGGCGCGCCCTCCGCGGTGACCCGCCCGTCCTCCAGCAGCAGCACCCGGTCGGCGACCGCCGCCGCCTGGTCGAGGTCGTGCAGCACCACGCCCACGCCGACCCCGTGCTCGTCGGCGAGCGCGCGGATCACGTCGAGGATCTCCACCTGGTAGCGCAGGTCGAGGAAGGTCGTCGGCTCGTCCAGCAGCACCAGCTCGGTGTCCTGGGCCAGGCAGCTCGCCAGCCACACCCGTTGCGCCTGCCCGCCGGAGAGCGCCTGCACCGGCCGGTCGGCGATCGAGGCGAGCCCGGTCAGCGCCATCGCGCGCTCCACGGCCGCGGGTCCGTCCGCGTCGCGGCCGCCCCAGCGGGAGCGGTGCGGGTGCCGCCCGAACTCCACCAGCTCGCGCACGCTCAACCCGCCCGGCGCGGTGCGCTGCTGCGACAACAGGGTGATCCGGCGGGCCAGGTCCTTCCCGGACAGCGCGCGCAGCTCGGCGCCGTCGGCGAACGACACCGCACCGGCGACCGGGGGATGCAGCCGGGCCAGCGCGCGCAGCAGCGTCGACTTCCCGCTGCCGTTCGGTCCGATCAGCACGGTGACCTCGCCCGCGACCAGCGAGATCGACGCGCCGTGCACCACGACGTCGCGACCGTAGGCGACGTCCACTTCGCGGGCGCGCACGCCGGCCGGTTGCTGCGATGGGTTCGAGGGCACAGCCGAACATTAAAGACAGGCTTGCCTAACCCACAAGGCCCCGTGGTCACCAGCACAGTCACCCGGACGGCCGCGCCCGGCCGGCGGGATCACTCCGACCTGCGCGCCGTCCGGTACAGCCACAGCACGAAGAACACGAACGCCGCCACCCCGAGCACGTCGGTGAGCACCGAGAACGACGACTCCGACAGGCCCAGCACCGCCGGGCTGATCGCGAACACGTCCGCGCTCTGCGCGATGGCGAACGGGATCGCCAGCACGATCCCCACCAGCGCCTCACCGGTGATCAGACCCGAGGCGAACAGCAGCCCCGGGCCGCTGCCGGACTCCGAACCGCGCTTGCGGCGGGCCACCAGGTACGCGATCACACCACCCACGAAGATCGGCACCGACAGCTCCAGCGGCAGGTACAGGCCCACCGCGACCGCCAGCACCGGCATCCGGAACGACGCGCCGCGCCGCTCCAGCAACCGGTCCGCGACGATCAGCGCGACCGCCAGCACACCGCCGGCGCAGATCATCCCCCACGGCAGGCCACCGCCGAAGACGCCCTTCGCGATGGAGCTCATCAGCGCGGCCTGCGGCGCCTGCAACGACTCCGACGGGTCCATGTCCGGCCGCGGGAACGAGTTCCCCATCCCGTACGCCGCGTACAGCACCGACAGGATCGGCGCGATGCACAGCGCCGAGACGACCACGCCCACCACCAGCATCACCTGCTGCTTGAACGGCGTCGCCCCCAGCAGGTGCCCGGTCTTGAGGTCGTGCAGGTTGTCGCCCGCGATCGCCGCCGCGCAGCTGACCACCCCGGAGATCAGCACCGCCGTCGACGCGGCGATCGTCGCCTTCGCCTCATCACCCGCGAAGTCGATCTGCACGCCCAGGATCACCAGCAGCAGCAGCGAACTCGCCAGCAGCGTCAGCACCGTCACCCCGGACACCGGGTTGTTCGACGAGCCCACCAGCCCCGTCATGTACCCCGACACCGAGGAGAACAGGAACCCCGCCACCAGCGCGAACAGCACCCCGAACGCGATCGTCGCGGCGAACAGGCCACCGCCGATCTCCAGCCGCGAGCGGTCCACCACGAACAGGAACACCAGCAGCACCGGCACCGCCATCGCCAGCGTGCCGTAGAGCAGCCAGTTCGCCGGGATGTCCCGCTCGGTGCGCGGCACCTCCCCCGCTCCTCCGCCGCGCTGGGCGCGGACCGCGGCCACCGAGGACCGGATGCTGGCGATCATCGGCCGCACCACCGACAGCAGCGCCCACACCCCGCCGACGGCCATCGCCCCCACACCGAGGTAGCGGATCTTCTCGTCCCACACCGCTTCCGCCGCGTCGTAGCCGGTCGCGTCCCCGACGATCGCGTGCAGCTGCGCCGGATCGGTGAACGCCATGTACAGCGGAATCCCGGCGAACCAGGCGAGGCCGCCGCCGAGGAACACCAGGAAGGCGATGTTCAGCCCCACGATGTAGCCGACACCGAGCAGCGCGACGCCCAGCTCGCTGCCGAGCCCGATCACCACGCCCCCGGCCTTCACCGACCCGGTCACCGTGGACGACACCAGCCCCAGCCCGCTCTGCAGGAACTTCAGCAGCGCACCGGCGAGGCCCGCGACGGTGATGTGCACCGCGCTGCGCCCGCCCCGCTCACCGGCCTTGAGCACCTCGGCGGTCGCGACGCCTTCGGGGAACCGCAGCGGTTTCTCCACGATGAGCGCGCGCCGCAGCGGCACCGTGAACAGCACGCCGAGCACCCCGCCGCACAGCGCGATCGTCGCCACCGGCAGGAACGGGAACCCGTCCCAGTAGCCCAGCAGCACCAGCGCGGGCAGCGTGAAGATCACGCCCGCGGCGAGCGACTCCCCGGCCGAGGCCGCGGTCTGCACGATGTTGTTCTCCACCACCGTCGATCCGCGCAGCAGCCGCAGCACCGCCATCGAGATCACGGCCGCCGGGATCGAGGCCGACACGGTCAGCCCGACCTTCAGCCCCAGGTAGGCGTTGGCCCCGGCGAGGATCGCCGCGAGGACGATGCCGAGGACCACAGCCTTGGCGGTGATCTCGCGCGGAGTCGAGCTCGCCGGTACGTGGGGTTCGTGCTCCGCGCTCGTCGGCTTCATGCTGCGGCCAATCCGTTCTCGGGGGTGCGACGAGGTCTGAACCTATCCCCGGAACCGCCCCCACCCGACCCGATGTCCACCGATCCGTTATCCGGAACACCACCGATCTCGGACATGCGACCACGAATGCGGCATTTTCCCGCAGCACCGACGGGCCGCATTCGCCGCACTGGCCCGATCGGGACCTCGCGCACCCATCCGATACCACCCGTGTTGCGATCCGGAACGAGGTTCCGTATCGTCGTTCCGGAACAACGTTCCGATTGTGTGGCGGGAGTGCCGCACCACCGAGAGGACCCCCGTGGAGTACCGCACGCTGGGCGGCACCGGCATCCAGGTCAGCCCCTACGCGCTGGGCGCGATGATGTTCGGAGCGCTCGGGAACCCCGACCACGACGACTGCACCCGCATCATCCACACGGCGCTGGACGCGGGCATCAACTTCATCGACACCGCCGACGTCTACGCCCGCGGCGAGTCCGAGGAGATCGTCGGCAAGGCCCTCGCCCACCGCCGGGACGACGTCGTGCTGGCCACCAAGGCGCACGGGGCCATGAGCGACGACCCGAACGCGCGGGGCAATTCGCGCCGCTGGATCACCCGGGCCGTCGAAGGGTCGCTGCGCAGGCTGGGCACCGACCACATCGACCTCTACCAGATGCACCGGCCCGATCCGGCGACCGATGTCGAGGAGACCCTGTCCGCGCTCACCGATCTGGTGCGCGCGGGCAAGATCCGGGCGTTCGGCTCCTCCACCACGCCCGCACACGAGATCGTGCAGGCCCAGTGGGTCGCCGAGCGGCGCGGGCTGCACCGGATGCGGACCGAGCAACCGCCGTACTCCCTGCTCAACCGCGGCATCGAACGCGACGTGCTCCCCGCGTGCGAGCAGTACGGCATGGGTGCCCTGGTGTGGAGCCCGCTGGCGCAAGGCATGTTGACCGGTCGGTACCGGAAGGGCACGTCCCCCGATTCGCGCCGGGCGAACTTCGGCTTCGCGCACCTGTCCGACGAACGCCGCATCGACGTCGTGGAACAGCTGATCCCGCTCGCCGCCGACGCGGGCATGCCGCTGTCCCACCTGGCCGTCGCGTTCACCATCGCGCACCCCGGCGTCACCTCCGCGATCATCGGTCCGCGGACCATGGAGCACCTGCGCGATCTCCTCGACGGGCTGGACCGCACGCTGTCCGACGACGTCCTGGACCGGATCGATGCGATCGTCCCGCCGGGCACCGATGTCGGCGCCCTGGACATGGCCTACGCCCCGCCGGCGATCACCGACCCCGCGCGGCGCCGCCGGCCCGCCACCACCCGGAGCGCCGCCTGAACCCCTACCGCGGCCTGCTCACGCCCCGCGGTAGGGCTCGTGCGGGTGCGAGCCCGGATGCGGGTGGAAGCGGGCGATCTCGCGCGGGTGCACGACGAACGGGCGCATCATGCCTTCGTCCTCGTGGTCGAGGATGTGGCAGTGGTACATGAACTGGCCGGTGGACTCGCCGAACCGCGCCAGCACGCTGACCCACTCGCCGCCGTCGACGACCGTGGTGTCCTTGCGGCCGCGTTCGAAGTCCTCCAGCGGGACGTCGGTGAACCCGGCGGCCGGGGTCCGGGTTCCGCCGAGTTGCAGGTCGAAGTCGGGGGTGAAGCGGCGGCGCGCCTGGATCTGGAACTGCACCAGGTGGATGTGCATCGGGTGCGGTGGCCCGCCGAAGCCGATGAAGTTCCACTCCACGACGGCGTCGTGCGCGATGAACACGCTGACCGCGTCGTCGAACAGCGACGCCACCCGGCGGAAGGTGCGGGTGCGCCCGGTGCGCGGATCGGTCACCTGCACCACGTCCGCGGCGGGCAGCGGCGGGATCTCGTGCTCGGCGAGCTCGCGCAGCTCCCACAGCTGCGGATGCGCCTCGCCGCCGGTGCCGGGCGGCACCAGCCCCACCCAGACCTGGTCGTGGTCGCCGGGCAGGTGCACCGGCCCCGCGGAGAGCACGTCGGGCAACCGGGAGGTGTCCCTCGCCCGGCCGCCCCGCACCCGGAACTGCATGACGTCCGGTTCGAGCGGGGCGTCGGCCGCGGTGTTGGTCAGCCGCAGCGACCGGTCGCGCGCCCGCCGGAAGTCGACGACGAGGTCGGCGCGTTCCGCGGGAGCCAGCACGAGCCCGTCCGCGGGCAGCGGGACCGGCCGGGGCAGCAGCCCGCCGTCGGTGCCGATCTGGCGCACCACGGCGTTCTCCGACGCGCCGTCGGCGTCGATCAGGTTCAGCCGGTAGAAGCGGGCGTTCGAGGTGTTGACCACGCGGAACCGGTACGCGGCCGGATCGACTTCGAGGTGCGGCCAGATCGTCCCGTTCACCAGCGTGAACGGTCCGGTGAACGGGATCATCGCGGTGCCGATCGCGGGCACCTTGAACAGCAGCCGCCCGGTGAGCTCGCCCGTCGCACCGGTGTCCAGGTTCCGGTCGCAGATCAGCAGCGGGACCTCTCGTTCCCCGTCCGGCAACCCCAGCGCCCGCTCCCGGTCGTCGCGGATCCAGTACGCGCCGAACAGTCCTGCGTGGACGTTCCAGCGCGTGACCGCCATCGCGTGGTCGTGGTACCAGAGCGCGGTGGCGGGCTGCCGGTTCGGATGCTCGGTGAGCTGCGAATGTCCGCGCAGCACCGCGTTGTGCGCCCAGCCGTCGCTGCCCGCGTTCGCGTCCGCGCCGTGCAGGTGCGTCACCAGCCAGGCGGGCAGCTCGGTCACGCCGTCGACGAGCGTGGCGCCGTCGGCCGGGCTCCCGTCGGGATTCCGCGGGTAGCCGGGTCGGTTCGCCGGCAGGTCCTCCGGTGGTGTCCCGGCCGGTGGTTGCGGGATCCGCACCGCGGCGAAGGGCATGGTGCCGGTGACCTCGTTGGTCCACGCGACCCGCAACATCCGGTCCCGGCGCACTTCGATGGTCGGCCCGGGGAAGTGCCCGTCGTAGGTCCACAGCACGGTTTCCGGCAGTTCGCCGTGCAGCCGCGCGCGGGAGGTGATCGCCCGGATCGTCAGGTCCGCGTCGCAGCCGTGCGCGGTGGGCCGCAGCACCGGTGGGACCGACAGCGGATCCAGGAACTTCGTCAGCCCGAACGTCGGACCGTCGGGCGCGGCCACCACCGGCCGCGTCGAGATCTCCACCATGGTTCGCCCCCTGGTCCGGCGCGGGAACCGCGGCGCCTCCCCGGGACGACCCGTTCCCGCGCGGCCGCTCACGGCTCCGCGCGCCCCAGGAACGGTGGTCCCACGCCGCGGCCCGCGGGCGGCCCCGGAAAACCGCCCGCAGGTGCTCAGTGGACCGGAGGATTCCGTTGGCGCACAAGGAATCGGCACCGTTGATCACCCGCTAGCGGGACGATGATCACTCGAACGGGAGCGGTCGGGCGAAGAACCGTTGCACCCCAGCACTTCCGGCCGCGACGATCTCCAGCGCGGCGGTCACGGCATCAGCTCCGCCAGCCGCCGGTACGAGTCCAGCAGCTCCTCCTCGTCGTGGCCGCTGGTGGTGATCAGCAGCTCGTCGGCGGCCACGTCGTCCAGCAGGGCCTGCAACCGGTCGGCGACCTCCGCCGCGGTGCCGTGCACGTGGCCGCGTATCGCCCGCTCGAACTGCTCGGCCTCCCGCCGGTCCATGCTCCGCGCCAGCACCTCATCCGCGGGTTCCAGCGGCGGGAACACGCCGTGCACGCAGGAACTCGCGGTGGCCCACGCCTCCGGCACCAGCAACCGCCGGGCCCGTTCGCTCGTCTCCGCGACGGCGACCGAGCGGGACAGCACCACGTGCGGACGTTCCGCCCACGGCGACGGCCGGAAGTGCTCGCGGTAGCCGTCGACGGCGCGCCGCAACGCCTCGTCCCCGCGCACCGCGGCGATCACCAGCGGCAGCCCGGCGGCGGCCGCGTGCTCGGCGCCCGCACCGGTGGCGAGCACGAACACCGGCACGTGCGTCCCGGCGGCGGGCATCGCGCGCACCGCGGCCTCCGGTCCGCCCGCGAAGTGGCCGAGCAGTTCCGCGAGCTGCTCGGCGAACCGGTCCGCGGAGTCGCGGCCGTGCCCGAGCGCCGCGCGGACCGCGGCGGTGAACCCGACCGAACGCCCCACGCCGAGGTCGATCCGCCCCGGGTGCAGCGACTCCAGCACGCCGAACTGCTCGGCCACGACCAGCGGCGGGTGGTTCGGCAACATCACCCCACCGGTACCCACCCGGATGCGGGACGTCGCCCCCGCCACGGCCGCGGCGAGCACGGCGGGCGCGGAACCGGCCACGCCCGGCACGCCGTGGTGCTCGGCCACCCAGAACCGGTGGTAGCCGAGCCGCTCGGCCTCGACCGCGAACCGGACGGTGCGGCGCAGGGATTCCGCCGGGCTCCGCCCTCGCAACACGAGCGAGCGGTCCAGCACGGAGAAGCGCAGCGGGGTCGTCACACCGCTCTCAACGCCGCCGCACCCCGGCTCGATTCCGCCCGGGACGCGCTCGGTGTCCGATCCCACGTCCACCGGATGAGACTCGGTTCCCGCTAGATGGGCAGCGGGGGTTACCCTGCGTGTGCTCACTTCTGGTCTGAACGTGTGAACAGGGAGGTTCCGGACCATGGCGGTCGGCCACGTTCCCGGTGACGTCGCGGATGGCACCGCGCCGCGCAATTCCACTCGCCAAGTCGTGGTGGCCAGCCTCGTCGGAACCTCGATCGAGTTCTACGACTTCTACGTCTACGCCACCGCCGCCGTGCTGGTGTTCCCGAAGTTGTTCTTCCCCGCGGGCGACCCGGCCGCCGCCACCTTGCAGTCGCTGGCGACCTTCGCCATCGCCTTCATCGCGCGCCCGGTCGGCTCCGCGCTGTTCGGGCACTTCGGCGACCGCATCGGCCGCAAGTCCACGCTGGTCGCCTCGCTGCTGACGATGGGCGTCTCCACCGTCGTCATCGGGCTGCTGCCCGGCTACGCCTCCATCGGGGTCGCCGCGCCGCTGCTGCTCGCGCTGTGCCGGTTCGGCCAGGGCCTCGGCCTCGGCGGCGAATGGGGTGGCGCGGCGCTGCTGGCCACCGAGAACGCTCCCGCGCGGAAGCGGGCCTTCTTCGGGACCTTCCCGCAGCTGGGCGCGCCGATCGGCTTCTTCGTCGCCAACGGCCTGTTCCTGCTGCTGTCCGAGACGATGGACGACGCCACGTTCCTCGCCTGGGGCTGGCGGGTGCCGTTCCTGGCCTCCGCGATCCTGGTCATCGTCGGGCTGTGGGTGCGGCTGAGCCTGCACGAGACGCCCGCGTTCGCGAAGGTCGTCGAATCCGGTGCGCGCGCCAAGGTCCCGTTCGTGCAGGTGTTCCGGACCGGCCTGAAGGGCCTGGTGCTGGGCACGTTCATCATGCTGGCGACCTACGTGCTGTTCTACCTGATGACCGTGTTCACCCTGTCCTACGGCACCGCGGAGTCCGGACTGGGCTACAGCCGCTCCGAGTTCCTGGTGTTCCTGCTGGTCGGCGTCGTGTTCTTCGGGTTGACGGTGCCGGTGGCCGGGCTGCTGGCGGACAAGTTCGGCCGCCGCCCCACGCTGCTGATCATCACCGGGGCGATCATCGTGTTCGGGCTGCTGATGGGCCCGTGGTTCGGAGCCGGTTCGGAGCCGGCGGTGCTGACCTTCCTCATCGTCGGGCTCGGGCTGATGGGCCTGACGTTCGGGCCGATGGGCGCGGTGCTGCCCGAACTGTTCCCGACCGCGGTGCGGTACACGGGAGCTTCGGTGTCGTACAACCTGGCGAGCCTGCTCGGCGCGTCCGTCGCGCCCTACATCGCGACGTGGCTGGCCGGTTCCTACGGCGTCGGCTGGGTCGGTGTGTACCTGGCCGCGATGGGCGCGCTGACGTTCATCGCGCTGCTGCTGAGCCGGGAGACGCGGGACTCCGCGCTGGACTGACCGATCTCGTCCCGACGGCCCCTCCGCACCGGAGGGGCCGTCGGTCGTTCAGCCGGATTCCGCCGCAACAGCCCGGCTTCTCGGCCGAGTCGTCCCGGCTCGAAGTCCGATCCGCCACCCGCCACCGCCGACCTAGCGTCGCACCCGAGCCGCCGACCGCCGGCGGCACGAGGATTCGAGGTGAGCGCAGTGACCCACGCGGACCTTCCCGCCCGGGACGGCGACATCCGCCTGTCGGACGCCGACCGGGCGCAGGGCATGCGGCTGCTCAACGAGCACGTCGCGGCGGGATGCCTCACCTCCGAGGAGTTCGGCGACCGCGCCGTGCAGCTCGAACAGGCCCGCACCCGCGCCGAACTGCTCGTTCCGTTCCACGACCTCCCGCAGCCGCGCCCCCGCTTCGGCGACGTCGTCCCGGCGCAGCGCGGCACCCCTCCCCCCACCGCGCTCCCTGCCGCCGAGCCGACCCGCCCGACTCCGCACCTGCGCTACTTGATCACCGCCGTGGGGGCCCCGTGCGCGATCGTCGGCGCGATCACCGGACTGGCGGCGGCCGCGTCCGAACCGTCCCTGCTGGTGCTGGCGACCCTGGTCGTGCTCGGGCTGTACCTCGTGCTGCTGGTCGCCGGGCACCTCTCGGCGCGCTGAGCCGGTCACGCCAGGCCGAGGGCGCGCAGCAGCCGCGGCACGAACTCGGCCTGCGCCGCCACCAGCTTCCGCCGCGCCGCGTCCGGGTCGAACCACTCCGCCCGGTCCACCTCCGGGAAGTTCGCGGTCCGCCCGGAACGCGGCGGCCACGGCAACTCCACCTCGTTGCTGCGCAGCAGCGATACGTCGACATCACCCGCCGCGGCCCAGGCGGTCACCACCTTGCCGCTCTTCTGACGGACCTCACCGAGATCCAGCAGCGCACCCGCAGGCGGGCGGAAGCCGGTCTCCTCCTCGAACTCGCGCAGCGCGGCCGCCAACGGCTCCTCGTCGGAGTCGTACTCGCCCTTGGGCAGCGACCAGGCGCCCAGGTCCTTGTTCCGCCAGAACGGGCCGCCCGGGTGCACCAGCAGCACCTCCGGAGAACCCGCGCGCATCCGGTACAGCAGGACACCCGCGCTGCGCTTCGCCATCCGGCGACCGTACCGCCGGGCGCGCACGCTGGAGCCGTGGAACGGGTGGTGCTGCACGCGGACCTCGACCAGTTCATCGTCGCCGTGGAACTGCTGCGACGCCCCGAACTGCGCGGCAAGCCCGTCCTCGTCGGCGGAACCGGCGACCCCACCCGACGCGGCGTCGTCGCCGGAGCGTCCTACGAGGCCCGGAAGCACGGCGTGCACTCCGGAACACCGCTGCGCACCGCCGCGAAGCGCTGCCCCGAAGCGATGTTCCTGCCGCTGGACGCCGACGCCTACCGCGCGGCGTCCGAGACCTACTACGCGGCACTGCGCGAACGCTGCGACGTCGTGGAGGAAGCGGGCTGGGACGAGGCCTACCTCCAGCTCGACACCGACGACGCCACCCGCGCGGCCACCGAACTGCGCGCGCACGTGCACGCGCGCACCGGGCTGCACTGCTCCGTCGGCATCGGCGACAACAAGCTCCGCGCCAAAACCGCCTCCGGATTCGCCAAACCCCCGGCGGGAACCGGCGTGCACCGGCTCGACCGGCACAACTGGGCGACCACCATGAACGAACTACCCGTGGACGCCCTGCGCGGAATCGGCCGCCGCACGACCGCGAGGCTCGCCGCCCACGACCTGCACACCGTCGGCGAGCTCGCCGCCGCCGACCGCTCCGCCCTCGCCGAGACCTTCGGCCCCCGCAACGGTCCGTGGCTCGTCGCCGTCGCCCGCGGCTACGACCCCACACCCGTCGACCCCGAGCCGTACCGACCGCGCTCCTACGGCCGCGAGATCACCTTCCAAGAGGACGTCACCGACCCGGAACTCCTGCGCGCCGAACTCACCCGCCTGGCCGCCCTCGTCTCAGCCGACCTCACCGAACACGCACTGCTGGCCGGCCGCGTCGTCGTCAAGGTCCGCGACTCCCGCTTCCGCACCCGCAGCCACGCGCACGGCCTCCCCGCCCCCACGAGCTCATCCCGAGCCCTCGCCCAGGCGTCCCACGAAGCGCTCACCGCATTCGCACTCGACCACCCCACCCGTCTCATCGGCACCCGCGCAGAGCTCCTGACCAGCGCAGATCCATTAACGGAGGGGGGATGAAGATCCTCTGCGGACTGTGCGCTAAGCTTTCCACACACCGCAAGACAGAGGGTGTGGCCGGGACGTGGCGCAGCTTGGTAGCGCACTTGACTGGGGGTCAAGGGGTCGTGGGTTCGAATCCCGCCGTCCCGACGGTCTAGAGGGTCTTCGCAGGTCAGACACTGCGGAGGCCCTCTTTTCATGATCTTGGTCGGTTCTTCGAAGTCGAGCACGCCGTTGCTGGACCACTTGACTTCGGAGGTTTCCGATGCCCCTTCTCGATCTTGATCGGCTCACCGGAGAGCTGTCCCCGACGTGGTCCGGATACCTGCGCGACTGGGACCGCGCACTGCGATCCGGCAACCACCCCGAGACCACCCGCTACAACTACCTGCTGGCCGCCTCCCAGCTCGCCCGCTACGTCGCCGAGCACTCGCCGGACCCCGACGCCGCCGACGCGGCCGAGGACCCCGCCGAGATCACCAAGGCCCACGTCGAAGCGTTCCAGGCCTGGATCATCGACACCCGCTCCGCCTCGACCGCGGTGAACAAGCACAAGTGCCTGCAGCAGTTCTTCAAGTGGCTCATGCTCGACGAAGAGGAGATCGACCGCTCCCCCATGGAACGGGTCAAGCTCCCCAAGACCCCCGCGAAGCTCGTGCCCGTCGTCGAGGCCGACGTGACCGGCCGCCTCCTGGAGGCGTGCAAGGGCAAGGACTTCCTCAGCCTGCGGGACCAGGCGATCATCCGGCTGTTCTGCAACACCGGGGCACGGCTCTCGGAGGTCGCGAACCTGACCCTCGACGACGTCGACCTCAAGACCGACTCGCTCGTCTTCCACGGCAAAGGCGCCAAAGACCGCCGCGTCCGCCTCGGCGCCCGCACCGCCCGCGCCCTGAGCCGCTACCTGCGGGCCCGCGCCAAGCGCAAGGGAGCCGACCTGCCGAACCTGTGGCTCGCCGACCGCGGCGGCATCCCGCTGCACGCCAACGGCATCAAGATCCGCCTCAAGCGCCTCGGCGAAAAGGCAGGACTCCGCGGACTGCACGCGCACCGCTGGCGCCACACCTTCGCCCACGAGTGGAAGCGCGCCGGCGGCGACACCGGCGACCTCATGCTCCTGCTCGGCTGGAGCTCCGATGCGATGCCCCGGCACTACGGCGCCAGCGCCGCCGCCGAACGCGCGCAGGAAACCCAGCAACGCATGGGCATCGGCGATCACGTGTGACGGCCGGTGAGCAGCCCGGGAACGGGCGCCTGCCGCACGATTGAGCAGTACTGGACGCCTGTGCGCCCCGACCGCGACGGCCGGGGCGCACAGGCACCGCAATCGACTCCGACTTCACCGAGCCCGGACAGGGATCAGCGTTCCTCTTGCTTCTTCTTCCGCCGCGCCCGCGCCGACAGCTCCGCGAGCTTGAGCATGTGGGCCTGGCGCGCGTGGCGGGCGCGTTCCGCTCGTTCCTCGGGGGCGAGGACTCCGTCGGCATCGACCTGGTGCTCGAACCGGGACAGGAACGCCTGCGTTCCCGGCTGCGTCCGCGCCGCGCGGTCGGAGGTGTTGGCCCACGAGATGTGCGCGGCCCGCCTCGCCCGGCGCCGCCGCTGGGAAGCGGTGAACTCGCCGTCAGACATCGTCACCGATCCCCATCCGCAGCTGGACCTCCTGGGCCCGCTCGGCCGCCGCGCTCGCGCCGTAGTGGCGCGGCATCGCATCCGAAGTCCAGCCCAGCAGCAACATCAGATCTCCGGTGTCCCCACCGGCGCGCTTCCACTCGTGCGCGAAGGTGTGCCGCCACCGGTGGGCGTGCACGTCGGCGACCCCGGCGAGCTCACCCAGCCTCTTGAGCCTGATCTTGATGCCGTTGGCACCCAACGGCCCCCCGCCCCGCGCGGCCAGCCACACGTTCGGCAGCCCGGACCCCGGATGCTTCGCACGAGCCCGCAGGTAACGGCTCAGGGCGCGGGCGGTCTTGTGCCCGAACCGCACGCGACGGCTCTTCGCCCCCTTCCCGCGGTACACCACCGAATCGGTGCCGAAGTCCAGGTCCTCGACCGACAGCTCCGCCACTTCCGCGAGCCGGGCGCCGGTGTTGCAGTAGAGCCGGATGATCGCCTCATCACGCAGGCTGACGAAGTCCTTCCCCTTGCACTCCCCCAGCAACTTCTTCGTCTCGGCCTGCCCCATGACCGGGATCAACTTCACGTCCTTCTTCGGCTGCCGGATCCGCTCCATCGGCGACCGCTCGAGCTCCTCCTCGTCCTCGACCAGCCACCGGAAGAACTGCTGCAGGCACTTGTGCTTGTTCAGCGCCGTCGAACGCGACCGCGTCTCGATCATCCACGCCTGGAACTCCTCCACCTGCTCACGGACCACCTCGGTCGGATCGACCGCACCCGGCGCATCGGCGTCACGCTCGCCCAGGTACCGACCGAGCTGCACCACCGCGAGCAAGTAGTTGTACCGGGTCGTCTCCGGCTTCCCGGCCGCCCGCAACGAACGATCCCAATCGCGGACGAACCCGGCCCACTCCGGCGGAAGAGCCGCCACGAGCTGATCGAGCTTGATGGCCATCCAGATCTCCTGGTCACTACCTCCGACAGGTTGCAGAGGAAACCCACGACGGCCGCCGAACCAGCGATGATCGGTCACCACGAGACCACCAGGACATCCGCAAGATCGACCGCCGCCCACCACAAGACGGGACCGAACCTAGCGGAACGCGCGACACGATTTCCTCTCTAGCGGAAACCTAAGTCGGCGAAGCACCCCCGTCAATCAAGCTCGACCAACCACCAACCCCCGGATGCAGCGACACGGCCCGTCAGCTCACCTCCACGTGCGTGGAGAGCACGGCTGGGACGCGTTCGGCGGCATCAAGGCGGGCGGATCACCTCCACGTGCGTGGAGAGCACACGGTGACCGTGGTCGTCGGCCCCGAGCGGTTCGGATCACCTCCACGCGCGTGGAGAGCACCGGTTCATGCCGAGGTAAGTTTCCGCCACGAACGGATCACCTCCACGCGCGTGGAGAGCACGTGCCCGCAGCATTCGACCGCACACCGGTGGTCGGATCACCTCCACGCGCGTGGAGAGCACCCTTCGCGAACTGGGGTTTTAGGAACGGCGTTGCACGTTTTCGAAGGGGCGCATGCCGCGACGGTAGCGCACAGGCACGTCCGCCCGCGGCTTGCCGACAGCTCCGGCGATCGGTGCCACCGACTTCGTCGAGCCGCTCGGCCACCCGGTCACCGTGGTCGCAGGCCGAGGGCTTGGAGGAGCTCGGCGACCCACACCAGGGTGTGTTCGTTCATGTGCTCGCCGGTGGCGTGCATCCGTTTGAGCGTGTTCCACGACGACGTCAGCTGACCGAGGGTGAGCTGTTCAGTGGCAGGAGCCCTGTAGGGGTCGTAGCGGGCTTCACGGGGAATGGACCAGAAGAAGTCCTCCTCGAGTTCGACGACGTCTCCGACGCGCTCCTCGAGGTTGTCCAAGGCTTCGTTGAACACCTGGCGCAACGTCTCCAACGAGACTGAGCAATCATCCGCGCTCACAGCTCACCCCCTGAAACTGCTCTCCCCAAACCACGACAGCAACATCCAGGCACTGCGAGCGACGAAGTAATTGCGCCGCATCGTCGTCCTCCACGACCACAGCCGCCTGACCGCTACCTACCAAGTAGAACAAGCCCATCCCCAAGGCGGACAAGAACACGTTCACACCCGTCACTCGACACCGCCCGCCTCCTGCGAAACAACCTCCTCCACGGGCGTGGAGAGCACGGCGCCCAGGTCACGGTGGAGACCTCCCCGGATGGAACACCTCCACGCGCGTGGAGAGCACCGAGCGTTCGCGCACGGCACCGGCAAGGGCGCCGGAATACCTCCACGTACGTGGAGAGCACTGGCGGGACGCGGCGGTGCCGCAGTGGCGGCACGGAACACCTCCACGTGCGTGGAGAGCACACCACGTCCTCGCCGAGCGACGGGCATTGGTCCGGAACACCTCCACGTGCGTGGAGAACACTGACCCGAAGGAAGACGACGAGGCTGTTCCGGCGGAACACCTCCACGTGCGTGGAGAACACGAATGGAGAGTTGTGCGTTCAAGGCACAACTCCGGAACACCTCCACGTGCGTGGAGAACACCGGCGCGATCAGGTGCGTCCGGTTCATCGACCCGGAACACCTCCACGTGCGTGGAGAACACCCTTCGCGAACTGGGGTTTCAGGAAGGCCGTTGCACGTTTTCGAAGGGGTGCATGCCGCGACGGTAACGCACCTCCACGACTCCCCGGGGCAACAGCCGGCCGCCGATTACGTCGCGGATCGAAGCTCACCAGCGGAAAGCCGGCCACGTAGCTCGCCGAGGAACGCCCCCACCTTCGCGCCGCGCTGTGGGCTCCGTACCTCGCTTCAACGCCCGTCCCCGCAAGATTGGGCAACACTGCTCCAAACGAGCTAGCTTTCGTTCCGTTTGAAAATTCTCCAGCGTCGCACCGCGCGCTCCTCTTAGCCTGCCGGGGCAAGATCGCTTGCTATCCGAGGGGACGACGTGCGCCTGAGACGGTGTGCCGCTTCGTTAGCGGCCTTGACCTTGATCGTAGTTGGATTCGGAGAATCCCCCGCATTCGCAGCACGGACCGACGTCACGAGCGCTCCATCAGGAGCCGAGAACTCGTACCGGCTCGAGGTGGCGTTCGACGAACCTGCCGCCCCGGGCGGTCGTGCCGCACAAGTAGACGCGCAAGACCTGGTGTGCGCGGGCTTTCCCGATGGCCAGTGGCAGATCGACCGGTTCCGCGGGTGCTGGCATGCCGGACTGACCTACACGGCGCGAGACATCCGCACCGGTGCTCCGGTCGGCTCCGCCCATGTGACGATCACTCAGGACTTCCAGCTCGCGAACAACCGGACCACGTGGGTGGAGACGGACACGCTTCGCATGGACAGCGCGAACGACGTGGTCGCCGCCGGCCTGTCCGCGACGTGGACCGCGGGCTGCAGCTCGAACTGCCAAGCCACTCAGCCGGTCCCCTTCGCTCCCGGAACGTGGTTGAGCCCGGGTCAGACGCTGACCGGCACGACCGAGTTCTCCAATCCGCAGGCTCGCGGCGGCATCGACCACTTCGCGCCTGGTTACACCTTGGAACTGCTCTCCCCCGGTTCCATCGGCGATGCCCCTGCCGTGTGGGCGACCCCGCAGTTGCGGTGTGACGCCCAGGTGGGACGCAGCGCCGGGTGCGTCGTCACCGACGCGATCCCCACCTACGAGGTCAACAGCTCGACCAACCCGGTCGGCGCGTTCGGCATCCGCTGGGCTCAGGAGAACCTGGCCGGCCACCCTGGTGTTCCCGGCGGGGAACCACTGCACCGCTTGGCGAATCGCAGCCAGCAGAGCAAGAACCGCTTCACCGTCTGCGGTACCGGCTGGACGCCGGATCTCCTCACCGTTCCCACCGACAGCTGCGACGAATATCCCTTCGCGGCCACTCGGGAAGGCGGGAGCATGCCTGGGCCTGACTGCGCCGAGCTGAAACCACACGTCAACCTCCTGTCCCTTCCCTTCGAAGTCCAAACAGGACCCGACGGTGCACCGATCGCCGACCTGGTTCACGCGCCCGCACCCGAGACGACCTGCGCACGAGTCCACGTCCCGTTGACGCAGAACACGTACATCGGTGGCGATCTCGGACGGTTCGTCACCGCCCAGCGGATCGTCGACAACGGTCCCTACTGGGTTTCGGCAGCCTGACCGCCCGGGTGAGGGCAGCGGCCCGGCGCCACTGCCCTCACCTCGGTGAGCTGACCAGCCCGGTCTGCAGCCGAGCGTCGAACATCATCTCCTCGGTCAGCTCCACGCCGCACACCTCCCGAGCGAGCGCCATCGTCGCCGCACGCACGGACTCGGCGATCTCGCCCGCGACGAGACCCACGTCGGCCATTTCCGCCAAGAACCGATCCGGCTCACTACCAAACCGATTCGCGGGAATCGAGGTCTCCACGACCGTCGTCACCTGGCCGTTCTCCGCGAAGTAGAACAAGTCCATTCCCGACGCCGACGAGAACACGCACACCACCCGGGTGCCCGTCGACAACGCGGGCAGGGTCGCTTCGTTCACCCCGGCGTTCGCATCGTGCTCGACGAGCGCGGTCCACCCACCGCACCGACCGGCCCGCACCACCGCGGCGCCACCGGAATCTCCCGCGAGCTCGTCAGCCTCGGCCGCGGACGACGCGGGGCAAGTGTCCGCCTCCGCACCGATCCGCCGAAGCGCCTCACCCGGGTCGACACCCTCGACGAACGAGACGCTGTAGCCGACGATCGAATCATCATCCAACCAGCCGAAGTCATCAGCAGACGTCATGATCGGACCCTAACCGCATTCCGGCGCACATGGCATCGACATAAGCCACGACCACGCGCAATGGAGCGTTGCACCTCCCGGTCACCGGTTCCGATGCGCTCCCACCGAGAACGGTCTGCATGAGCTCGATCCGGAACGCATCGGCCGGAACAAGCTTCGGCCGCGCGAGATCGCCGACCAACGCAGTCCAGTTCGCCCATGGTTGGGCAATGACGAACGAGACGGGCTTCGCCAGTGTCCTTGCGCGGCGCTGCAACCTCGCCCCTGGTCAAGCGAGCGTTGCGAGCGGCATCCGTCGACTCGACGAAGCTGACGCCTCACGAGGTGGCTCGACGACCGGAGTCATCAACGCTGCGGTTGCCCCGCAGCGACATCCGGCCGCCGAGCCGTTCGGGGTGCTGGTCAGTACGGCAATGCCGTACTAGCCGGCACCAGCCCGTGAACCAGGACTAAGGATCACGTAGACCACGATCCGCATGGTCTTGCACCATTCATCGCAGCAGCATCCATGCCGGAACACGCGCGTCTCCTTTGCGCAGTCGGCCCGTAGATGGTCGGAAGAGCAGTGGCTTGATTGACCAACTGTTCCGAACGCGTGGAGAGCACAGGCGTTTGACGAACGCGGCGAACTCCGGCGCCGGACCACTTCCACGCGTGCGGAGAGCACGACGTTCGCCCCGACCAACGGGAACGTGAGCTCGGACCACCTCCACGTGCGTGGAGAGCACCGCCAGGCATCGACGACGGCGCGGGCGCCGGGCGGACCACCTCCACGTGCGTGGAGAGCACCGCGGCCGGATCGACGCGGACGCGATCGGCTACGGACCACCTCCACGTGCGTGGAGAGCACCTCATCGCCTACATCGCTGACTACCGAGACGACGGACCACCTCCACGTGCGTGGAGAGCACGTCGATGGGTGGGCCCGGCCCAGCAGGCGTTTCGGACCACCTCCACGTGCGTGGAGAGCACGCCCTCACCGCCCACGCGGCCGCTCACCTCGCCGGACCACCTCCACGTGCGTGGAGAGCACGGGTCGCGGAACCGCGTCCCGTCATCGTCAAGCGGACCACCTCCACGTGCGTGGAGAGCACGCCCCCCTGCTCACCGCGCAGGATCTGCTCGCCGGACCACCTCCACGTGCGTGGAGAGCACACCCGGTCGAGCACGTCCGGGCGCTCGGCGTACGGACCACCTCCACGTGCGTGGAGAGCACGGCACGACCTCGTACGCGAAGCTCGCCGCGCGCGGACCACCTCCACGTGCGTGGAGAGCACCCCAGGCATGTGCAAGCCAGCTCAACGGGAGCCGGACCACCTCCACGTGCGTGGAGAGCACGCCCGAGCCCGATCCATGCCGATCCGCCATTACGGACCACCTCCACGTGCGTGGAGAGCACTTCCGGGCTCCACCAGCCCAGGGCCTCCTCCGCGGACCACCTCCACGTGCGTGGAGAGCACGTGCGAGAACAGTCCCTCACCCGCCGCGTAGAGGGACCACCTCCACGTGCGTGGAGAGCACACTTGAACCTTTGCCAGGTCCCGGGCCAGGCCCGGACCACCTCCACGTGCGTGGAGAGCACGCACCGGCCACGACAGCGCGGCGAGCCACAGCCGGACCACCTCCACGTGCGTGGAGAGCACGCGAGGCTGTTGCCGTAGGAAGCCACCACCACCGGACCACCTCCACGTGCGTGGAGAGCACGGCCAGCCCTCCCGCACCGCCCGCGCCCGCGCCGGACCACCTCCACGTGCGTGGAGAGCACCAAGCCGAGGACGTTCTTCACGAGGTGGGCGGCGGACCACCTCCACGTGCGTGGAGAGCACCCTTCGCGAGCTGAGGTTTTAGGAACGCCGTTGCACGTTGGGGAAGGGGCGCATGCCGGGACGGTAGCGCACCGGCGTGTGCTGGGAGGCGGGCTGCGGAGATCACTCGCGAGGTCCGCGACCGTTTCGCCGGTCCTCCCCCGTCGGCGGGGTGCTGCTGGGTAGCATCCCGGAAGTGGCACGGGAGT
Organism: Saccharopolyspora sp. NPDC047091; assembly: GCF_040643635.1. Classification (NCBI taxonomy): domain Bacteria; kingdom Bacillati; phylum Actinomycetota; class Actinomycetes; order Pseudonocardiales; family Pseudonocardiaceae; genus Saccharopolyspora; species Saccharopolyspora sp. NPDC047091. The sequence continues at coordinate 24,429 of NZ_JBEYUS010000038.1, read as the reverse complement.
ATGACGCTCAGCTTCTGGAGTCGGTCGCGGTTCGGCGTGGTCGGCTGCGCGAGTCGTTGCTGTGGGGGCAGGCGCATCGCCGGTTGGGGATGGTCGACAACCTGAAGCGGTTCGCGGTCGGTGTCGTCGTCGCGGCGGTGGGATGCGCGGGCTGCGTCGGGTGGGCGTTCTTGGAGAACGTGCTGACCCAGCAGCAGGTACGCCAGCAGAGCACGGTCGGCCAGGTGTTGAGGTGACGGGGCCGTCGGCTGCCGGGACGCTCACCCGGCTCACGCTCGCTGCCCCGTGGCGCCGGGTCGATCTGGTGCTGCCCGCGGAGACACCGTTGGGCGAGTTGTTGCCCGAGATCGTGCGCATCCTCGGTTTCCCGACCCCTCCGACTCCGGAGTCGTACCGGTTGTCGCTGGTCGACGGCCGGGTCGTCGAACTCACCGAGAGCCTGCGCTCGGCCGGGATTCCGGACGGGGCGCTGGTGCGGGTCGACCGGGTCAGCGATGCTCCGATGCCGGCCGTGGTCCACGACGTGACCGAGGAGGTCGCCGACGATCTGGAGCGGCGCCCCGGCAGGTGGGGCGACGGTGCTCGGCGGTGGGTGGCGACGGCGGTGATCGCCGCGACGGCCGCGTGGGCCGGGTTCCTCGCGGTGGCGGCCGTCCCGCCGGTGGCGTTGCTCGTCGTCGGGCTCGTGGTGCTGGCCGCGGGAACGGGTGCCGCGCTGGCGGGCGCGCGGGTGGTCGGCACCGCGGTGCTGGCGGCGGGTGCTTCGGTCGCTGCGATGTCGGTGCCGTTCTGGCTGGCGGAGTGGCCGCAGCGCTGGTCGGCGTGGATGCTGATCGTCGCGGTGCTGGTCCTGGCCGCCGGGGTGGCGAACTCGCGGTTCCGCTCGTCGGCGACCGGCGCGGGCGTGCTGCTCGGGATGCTGCTGCTGTGGGTGGTTCCGCTCGTGTCGGGTCTCGACGTGGTGGGGACGGCGACGGTGGCGGGGATCGTGTCGACCGTCCTGCTCGGTCTGCTGCCCCGGCTCGCCCTGGTGACGTCCGGGCTGACCCGTCTCGACGACGTGCGGGCGGGTGAGCAGCCGGTCGCTCGGACCTCGGTGCGCGCCGCGCTGGACTCGGCGCATCGCGGGCTCGCGCTCGCGGTGGTGTTCACCGCGGCGTCGGCCGCGCTGGCCGGGTGGCACCTCGCGCACGCGGCGAACGGGTGGGCGATCGCGTTGGCCTGCCTGCTCGGCGTCACGACCTTCTCGCGCGTGCGGGCCTGCCCGTTGACGGTCGAAGTGATCAGCCTGGTCACCGCTGCCCTGGTGATCGTGGGCGGTTTGGTGCGTCATTGGTCGCTGGTGGCGCCGTCCCAGTGGTGGGGCGGGGTGCTCGTGGCGCTCGCCCTGTCCGGTGCGGGGCTCGTGGCACTCGCCTACCGCCCGGCCGCGCACACGCGGGCGCGCGCTCGACAGGTCGTGGACCGGGTCGAAGGCGTGGCGGTGGTGGCGATGGTGCCGGTAGCCGTCGGAGTGTTCGGGCTGTACCAGGACCTCTTGCAACTGTTCTGACCTAGGAAGGCCTTCAGTGTCCACAGCGGATCGCGAGCCCGGCGGGCAGCCGGGCCCTCCTGCGGCGCGCCCGTGGAGCGGCGGAGCAACCGACCGGCCTCCTTGGGAGCAGAACGCCGAACCGTCGGCGACGCAGCGCATCTCGGTGAACCCGGGGACACCGCCCCGGCAGGCACCGGGCGCGGGGCCGCAGCCGGGCCCGCCGCCGCACCGGCCGTCGTTCGCACCGGGCCGGCAGGACGCCCGGCCGCCGGCAGGTGGGACTCCCGCGCCCGCTGCTCCCGCTGCCGCACAGCCTCCGGGCGAGCTGGTCGGGAACGTGGCGCACGGAGATCCGCTCCCGCGCCGGGTCGCGCGCACGGTCGCGCGCGCCTTCTCCAGCACGAAACAGCCGCGCGAGCTGGCGGAGATCCTCACCGCGGTGCAGGCGCCGGTGACCACGGGCCGCCGGATCGCGGTGACCTCGGTGCGCGGTGGTGCGGGCAAGACGGCGGTGGCGGCGCTGGTCGGTTCGGTGCTCGCCGCCCGGCGGGCCGATCCGGTGCTGGCCGTGGACGCCGAACCCGAGTTCGGTTCGTTGCCGTGGCGGCTCGGCGTCGAATCCGCGATGACCTTGCCGGGGGTCGCTCCCGCGCTGATGACCGCCAGCGGGCAGAACCTCACCAGCCTGGAGCAGCTGCTCCCGCGCACCGCCGCAGGCCTGTGGGTGGTGCCCGGTGGCGCGGGGCAGCGGCCACAGCTGGTGCGCGACCTGACCCGGGCGTTGTCGCGGTTGTTCGCGGTCTCGGTCCTGGACTGCACGACCGGGATGGCCGCTCCCGCGAACAACGCGGTGCTGGCCGATGCGCACGCGGTGATCGTGGTCGTTCCCGCGACACCGGACGGGGTGCGCACCACCGCCGACGCGCTCGCGCGCCTGGCACCCGGCGCGCTGCAGCACCTGGTGATCGCGCTCAACGCGCAGCACCCGCACGGGCGGGACGCCCTGCGGCACGCCCCGGCTCGCGCCGCGTTCGAACGGCTCGGGCTGCCGGTGGTGTCGGTGCCGCAGGACCGGCACGTGGCGTCCGGGGCACCGATCAACCCGGGCAGGTTCGCCGAGCCGACGCTCACCGAGGCGTCCCGGCTCGCCGCGTGGGCGCTGCACCGGGCGCGGCAGTGGTGAGGGGCGGATCGCGACCCGATCGCCGGTACGACGAGGAGACGCAGTGACGACCCGCCTGGTCCACCGACCTGCACGCACGGTGCGCCCGATCGAAGACCAGGCGCCGCTCGACCTGGATCCGCCGCCGCTGCTGCCGGAGGGCAAGACGGCCGCCGGGGTGCAGGCGCTGCTGCCGATGGCCGGTGCCGCCGCGGCGATGGTCATGATGATGTTCTTCCGCAGCGGTTTCGCCGCACTCGGCGCAGTCGTCATGCTCGTCTCGGTGTGCGCGGCGGGGATCTTCTACTTCACCCAGCGCGGGCAGGCGACCCGCAAGCGGCGGCAGCAGCGGGAGCGCTACCTCGACCACCTCGAACAGCTGCGGGAGGACCTGCGGGAGTGGGAGAAGACCTTCCAGTCCCGGGCGGCGGTGCCCGACCCGCCGGTGGGCAGCCTGCTCGACCTCGTGCACGACCCGGCGCGGTTGTGGGAGCGGCGCCGCCGCGACCGCGACTTCCTGCTGCTGCGCATCGGCAGCGGGCACCGGCAGGTGCGCGAGCTGCGGATGCGCGTCGAAGGCACCCCGGTCAACCCGACCGACCCGTTCATGCTGGCCGAAGCCGAAGCGCTGCGCCGCAGGTTCGGCGCGGTCCCCGACCTGCCGCTGCGGGTGGACCTGGACCGCGCCGGTGACGTCTCGCTGATCGGGCAGCACCGGGAGGACGTCCTGGGCGCCGCTCGGGCGCTGCTGCTGCAGCTGGCGGCCACGCACGCACCCGACGACGTCACGATCGCGGTGATCACCCCGCCGGAGCGGGAACCCGAGTGGGGCTGGGTGCGCTGGCTCCCGCACGCGCTGGACCGCGACAACATCGGTGCGGCCGGGCCGCAGCCGTTGTTCGCGCCGGACGCCGCCGCGCTGGCCGCGCTGCTGTCCGACGATCTCGCCGACCGCGCCACACGGGCCGCGCAGGCACTCCGCCACGGCGCGCGGGCATCCGAAGCGACGACCCGCTCGCGGCTCGTGGTGATCGACGACGCGTTCGGCGGTATCGCGCACGTCCTGCCGACACCGGACCAGGGCGTCGGCCTGGACTTGCTCGGCGTCACGGTGCTGCACCTGCTCTCCGACCGGCTGCACGAGCCCGGCGAGATCTCCAGCCGGGTGACCATCGGCGAACAGGTGACCGTCGAAGAGCTCTCCCCCGCCGTCACCGTCAGCGGCACCCTCGAACCGGCTTCGCACGCGTTCGCCCTGGGGTTGGCCCGCGAGCTCGCGCCGCTGCGGTTGTCGGCGGACTCCTACGACGACGGCTCGGGCATGCCGCCCGCGGACTTCCTGGCGCTGCTGCGCATCGACGATCCCGCGCACCTGGACCTCGCGCGGATGTGGGCGCGGCGGGGCGACCGGGACTTCCTGCGCATCCCGGTCGGGGTGAGCACGCTCGGTTCCCCCGCCCTGCTGGACCTGAAGGAACCGGCCCGGTTCGGGATGGGGCCGCACGGCCTGTGCGTGGGGGCGACCGGCACGGGCAAGAGCGAACTGCTGCGCACGCTGGTCCTCGCACTGGCCGCGACCCATCCCCCGGACCAGCTCGGCCTGGTGCTGGTCGACTACAAGGGCGGTGCGACCTTCGCCCCGTTCGAGAAACTCCCGCACACCGCCGGGCTGATCACCAACCTGGAGTCCGATTCCTCCCTGGTGGAACGGATGTACTCCAGCCTCGAAGGCGAGATCGATCGCAGGCAGGAGCTGCTCGCCGACGCCGGCATGAGCGTCGACCTCGACGAGTACGAGCAGTACCGCGCCGCCCACGGCGAACCGGCCGAGCTGCCCGCGTTGCCGCACCTGTTCGTGGTGATCGACGAGTTCGGCGAGCTGATGACCGCCAAACCCGAGTTCATCGAGCTGTTCCTGCGCATCGGCCGCATCGGCCGGTCCGGCGGTGTGCACCTGCTGCTGTCGAGCCAGCGCATCGAAGGCGGCAAGCTGCGCGGCCTGGACACCTACCTGGCCTACCGGTTGGGGTTGCGGACGTTGTCGGAGATGGAGAGCCGCACGGTGCTCGACACCCCGGACGCCTTCCACCTGCCACCGGTGCCCGGCGCCGGTTACCTCAAGGTCGACACCAGCGTGTACGACCAGTTCAAGTCCGCCTACGTCTCCGGGCCGGTGGCCGAACCGGCGCGCGACGAACCTGCCGACACCGCACTGCCGCGGGTGCACGCGCTGCCCCGCTACGGCTCCTCCGGCGGCGAGGAGCACGCCGAGGAGCCGAAGGCGACGCGGCGCACGGTGGGCCCGACGCTGCTGTCGACCATCGTCGGGCAGCTCGAAGGCGCCGCCGAACCGGTCCGGCCGGTGTGGCTGCCACCGATGCCCGCCGCGATCTCCCTCGACGCGGCCGCCGGTGGCTACGACCGCACCGACCAAGGGCTGCGGCTGCGCAACACCGGCGACGGCGGGCTGCCCGTCCCGCTGGGTCTGCTGGACGATCCGGCGCACCAGTGGCAGGGGACGTGGACGGTGGACCTGTCGGTGGCGGGCGGGAACCTGATGGTCCTGGGCGGTCCCGGCGCGGGCAAGACCACCGCGCTGCGCACCCTCGTCCTCGGCCTGGCGGGCGCGCACCGGCCCGTCGACGTCGGCATCTACGGCATCGACCTGCTCGGCAGCGGCATGCGCGCGCTCGCCGACCTGCCGCACGTCGGTGGCGTCGCCGCCCGCGACGACCGGGAGCGCATCCGGCGCACCGTCGACGAAGTCCACGCCATGCTCGCCCAGCGGGAGAAGCTGTTCCAGCGCAGGCAGATCGACGACATCGCCCAGCTGCGCGGCGTCCGGTCCGAGCTGCCCTGCACCGACGTCGTGCTGCTGATCGACGGCTACGGGCAGCTCGCCAGTGACTTCGAGGCGATCGAAGCCCGGGTGCACGACCTGCTCGCCCGGGGAGGCCGCTACGGCATCCACGTCGTCGCCACCGCCCGCCGGTGGAACGAGGTGCGCGGTGCGCAGCAGGCCACCTTCGGCAACCGCATCGAACTGCGGCTCAACGACGCCGCCGAGTCGAGCATCGAGGGCAAGCTGGCCCGCGGCATCGGCCCGAAGCAGCTGGGCAGGGCGTTGACCACCGACCGGCTCTACGCCCAAGTCGCACTCCCGCACCTGTCCGAAGGTTCCGGCCTGGCGGACGCGGCGGCGCTGGTGCGCGACAGCTGGACCGGGCCGGTGCCGCCGCCGGTGCGCGTGCTGCCCGCCGTGCTCGACCCGCGGGAACTGCCCGCCACCGCGCCCGGGACCATCGCGTTCGGCCGCTTCGAGCACGACTTCGAGCCCGCCGCACTGGACCTGTTCGGCCGGGACCAGCACTTCGTGGCCCTCGGCGACACGGGCACCGGCAAGACGAACCTGCTCAAGCTGGTCACCACGACCTTGCTGCGGCAGCACTCCGAGGACGAGATCGTGTTCGCCGTGTTCGACCCTCGCCACGCCTTGGCAGAACTCGTCCCCGAGTCCCACCTGGGCGGCTACGCCTCGAACCACGCGCTGGCCAACGGCCTCGCCATGTCGGTAGCCAAGGAGCTGTCGCACCGGCACGCGAACGGGAACTCGAACGGCCCGAAGATCGTGCTGGTCGTCGACGACTACGACGTCCTCGCCGCCTCCGGCAACCAGCCGCTGGCCCCGTTCGTGCCCTACCTGGCTTCCGGCCGCGAACTCGGGCTGCACGTGGTCCTGACCCGGCGGGTGATGGGCGCGGCGCGCGGGCTGTTCGAACCGTTCGTGCTGGGTGTGCGGGAGTCCGGCTGCCTGAGCCTGCTGATGTCCGGGGACCGTTCCGAAGGCCAGCTGTTCCCCGGCGTCCGGCCCGCGACGCTGCCGCCGGGCCGCGGCATGTTCCTCCGCCCCGGCGACGCACCGCGCGTCGTGCAGACCGCGATGCTCGAGGAAACGTGACGCGCCATTCGATCTTGCGTGAAATCGTTGATCACGACTGGATCACGAGGGAGTAGTCCGAATGCCCGAAACAGCGTGCGCAGCGATAACCCAACGCGTACCGGCGATCGGGTGTGCCGATTTCGACGGTTCGGCCCACAAGAGCTGATCGGACCTTTACGATCTGCTCTGGAAACGTCCGGGTCGAGGACTGGTGAGGTGTGACGTGAAGTTCGACATGGGGTCGTCGACGCTGTCGACGTTGACCAAGCAGACGCAGGGTTCCAGCGACGATCTGGGCACGCTGATCCGGCAGCTGATCGCCGCGGCCGAACCGCTGGAGGGCAAGTTCAACGGCGCGGGTCGTGCGGCGTTCGACGGGTTCAAGGCGCGCGCCGACGAGATCACCGCCGAACTGAACGGGTCGCTCAACGCGATCCTCGGCGGGCAGTCCGGCATGGACACCTCCTTCGTGCAGGGCGACACCGAGATGGCCGACAACGCCACGTCCACGCAGGCCGGCGCCAACTTCGACGCGGCCCGCTTCGGCGCCCGCTGACCTGGGGAGCAGAGATCATGACGATGGATCGGCGCAGTTTCGACACCGGCACCTCGCAGGCCGTGCAGGGCGATCTCCAAGGGATCGTCGGGCGCCTGGAAGCGGTCATCGGCCAGCGCGACCAGGCGGTCGCCGCGGCGATGGCGGACTTCCAGGCCGACGGGGTCTCCGACGACTACCACCACGTCGAGCAGCGGTGGAAGTCCGCGGCCACCGAGGTCCGCCAGATCATCCAGCTCGTCAAGCAGACCATGACGCAGAACGACGACTCCGCGGGCAACGCCCTGTCCCGCGCCCGTTCCGCCGTGCAAGGCATCGGCTGATCATCGGTACAGCTCTCAGCTCGACGCGGTAGAGGAGTCGATCGGTGCAGTGGGACATCCACCCCGAGCAGGTGCGGGGTGTGCTGGGTCGGACGGCGAGCACGGCGGCCGAATTCGACGGGCACGTCGAGACGATGCTCTCGGACATGGAAGGCGCCGCCGGGCAGGCGAGCTCGGGGATCATCGGCGACGCACTCGTGGGTTTCGCCGAAGCCACCGGCCGGGATCTGCGATTCGTGTACTCCCGCGTCGAATCGGCGATCGGCGGGGCGACCACGGCAGTGAACGCCTACCTGCAAGGTGATCACGAAATGGTGCTCAACGCCCAACGCGGTATCGCCAACGCCCCGGACCCGCGGGCGCAGATGCCGGGAGGCCACCGGTGATCAACCCGGGTGCCATCCCGCAGATCCCCGGCGACATGGGCGCCCTGTCCGCGCACGCCGCAGGAGTGGGCACCGCAGGCACCGGCATCGCCGACACCGGCTCCGACGTGCACGCGAACTGGCAGGCGCTGGCGCCCGCCTACACCGCCCCGGAATCCGGCCAGCTGCTGCAGGCCACCGCGCCCGTCGCGCAGGTCGCCGGGAACATCGGCCGCGACGTGGAACAGGTCTCCGGCGCGCTGAAGGCCTACGCCGACGAGGTCCGCCCCATCCAGCAACGCCTGCGCGACCTGAAAGCCCAAGCCGAACAGCTCGTCGCCGACATCCACAGCTACGAGAACCAGAAACCCAGCAACTCCGAACTCGCCGCCAGCGCCAAGACCGGCATCGTCCCCGACAAGGACTGGACCGACGACGGAGACCTCGTCGACCGCGACGCCCACATCATGAGCGCCGTCAACCAGGCCGTCGCCGACTGGATGGCCGCGCAACGCCGCTGCGCCAACACCATCACCGCCCTCTACGGCGGCACCCACTACACCGCGGACAATGCCGACGGCCACCAGGCCGCAGGCGAGTACGGCTACACCGCCGACCAGCTCACCGCAGCCGCCGGCAGCGACGAAGGGCTCCCCTGGGGCAAGACCGAGGACACCGGCAACCCGCTCTCCGACATCGGGCACTTCGTCCTCGACCTCGGCGGCCTCATCCCCGGCATCGGCGAACTCGCCGACGGCGCCAACGCCTCCTGGTACGCCGCCGAAGGCGACTACACCAACGCCGGACTCTCCGCAGCCGCGATGATCCCGTTCGCCGGCTGGGGAGCCACCGGCGGCAAACTCCTCGGCAAGGGCGCGAAGGTCGTCAGCGAAGGCGGACAGGAAGCCGCCGAGGCTACCGCGAAGAACATCAATGCAGCAGATTCCGTAACCGGAGTGCCGCTCAAAAACGTCGACGGCCGCGCCCAGGAGTTGCAGAACACGCTTCCGGAGAACACTCGAGGCCGAGTGACAATCGGCTTCGGTGTAGGACGTGATGCCGACGGCAACGTCCGCAACGTCGTCGGGTCCAGTGAACGCAACGGCTACTTGCGCAAACCGGTCGCGGAAGCACTCCAGGACGGCGACGAGGTAGCGAACGTCCACGGTACGATGCACGCGGAACAACGGATCCTGTCCTACATGGAACGCGAGAGCATCACCCCCGGTTCAGTAGGCGCCGGACGACCCATCTGCAACCAGTGCGAACCGATCATCCGCGACGCCGGCGCGCAGCCGGCCAGTCCACTCAAGGGAGCGCCTCCTCGTGGTCAATCGCCTTAGCCTTATTGACCCCGCCCTGCTTGAACGGATCGAAGCCGTCGGGCCGGACGTTCAGCGCACCCTGGCCCGTGCGGTTGCGCTAGCCGCGATCGAGCACACCAGACTCGATGACGAACGTCTCACGCCGGTGATCGAGCAGCTTCGAGCGCCAGCGGATGAAGCTCCCGACTTGGCCACCGCATCGGCGGCCGTTGATGATTTGGACAATGCAGCCTTCGATGCTCAAGACCGATTCGACTCAGGTCTCGGAACCGAAGAGGATTACGTCCGCGCCTTTACTCGTGCCCGAGCGGCCAGCGCCGCACTTGCCGCGTTCGGCGACTCCTCCGCAGAGGCCGCGTCCGATGCACTTTACGAGGCGTATCACGCCGCCGACGAGAACATGGCAGTGTTGAGCAGCGCCATCGAGAGCGCACTGTGACCGACATCATCACCGAAACCGATGCACTCTTCGGCGAGTAAGGTAAGCAGCGAGTCCCGCTACCTCGCCAAGACGGCGGCTCAAGTGCTCGGCGGGGCCGCTAGCGTGCACAGGTACTACGACGAGGACGAATCGCACTCTATCGGCATTCTTCAGTGCGAGGGAACACCGCAAGAAGGTTTCCGCACATACAGCACCGTCGGCGCGCACGAAAGCCCGAACTTCATCGACGACGCAGATGTCCGAGTCGAACTCGCTGGGGTAGCTCCCGCGGACCTGACACTGTTCCCTAATCTCCTGGCCACCGCCGCTTTCCAACTGATCAAGGAAAACTGGCTGGCCGCACCGGGAGTGGTATTTCCCGGAGTGGTCAAGCAATTCAATCTGTCGGACACCTTGGAACACGTCCTGTGGGCGGAACCGTTCCCATGGGAGGACCTTGGGTCCGTCGAAGCATCCCAACAGATCACCGCTCACTGGCTACTGGCGATCCTGATCTCCGAATCCGAGCGGAAATTTTTGCAACAACAAGGATACTTTGCGCTCGAAGCACTTTTCGAGCAGCACGAGATTCCTTACTATGACCTCGACCGCGTTCCAGTAGCTTAACGGACATACTTGATGAGCGACGTTACAGCCGACAACCGAGCGATCGCTCGCGCCGTGGTCACGGAGTTCGGCACAAAACCGACCGTGGCTCGATTTTGGGACGACCGGGAACACGGCTCCGTTGACATCCTGGAGTGCGCGGACAGCCCAACCGAAGGCGTCACTTCTTGCAGCACACTCGGCCTTTCGGACCACCCGCTCATGCGCGACGGCAGCGAGTACTCCGTTCGCGCAGAAGTTGTTGGAGCGGGCGCAACGGACAACTCCAAGTTTCCGAACATCATCAGCACGATCGCATTTTTCATCATCAATGACAAATGGTTCTGCTCCCCGGGTTCGACATTCCCCAACGTGGTCAGCATGTACTACCCAGAGGCAACCATGCGCCACATCTTGTTCGTCCCCCCATTCCTGTGGAAAGACAACCTGGAAACGCTTCGATTCCCCGACAAGACGGTAGCCTGGCTCCAGGCGGTACCAATTTCCGAGAATGAGAAGCAATACGCAGAAGCAAATGGGCCAGAAGCACTGGAAGATATTTTCGTCGACCATCAGATCGACGTTTTTGACCTCAACCGGACTTCAGTGGCACCCGAATGACTCAAACCCGCGACGACAACAGCAGATCCGTCGCGAAATCGACAGGTCCACGTTATCAATGACAGCTGTGGTATACAGCGAGCGATACAGTGATCTCGCCGGTAAGCCCACGGGGCCGCTCAGCGAAGAACAAGCGCGTGAGCGCCATGCTTCGGGCGAACCGTACGCAGTCACGCTCGGAGACCCCGGCTCGCCGGACGCGGTCATCGACGTTGCATGGAAGAACGACCACCTCGGCGTGTGGTTTTTCGACGAGAAGGTTCGCCGAACCGTTCACTTCTCCTTCCAAGCGCGCGAGAGCAAGCTTTTCCTTACGACGGTGATGAATTGGAAGTACCCCGACGATGCCAGGTTGCGCAACCAGGCGTCAGTGATCGAACGGGTCAGCTACAACCCTGATGGGATCATCCAACACGAGGTGATCGACAAAGTCGCCGAAGAGAAGACTGTTCGCGACATATCCGATGTCGACGTGACTATGAACTGGGAAAATATCCCGAGTTTCGGCGAATGGGACTCCGTGTCCCGGTTCGACCGGAAGCGACCCACCTGACCTAAGCCATTGATCTGGACGAATGAACAACACAGATTCTATTTCAATGCAATCGGCGCATTGACGCCGACCATGTGGACACAATGTCCTCGCTTCGGCACGCGGAGGCAGTGCCGATCACCTCGCCATGCGCGATCCCTGAGTTCGACCACGCGGCTGCGGGTGCAGCCCGGACCACCTCCACGCTCGTGGAGAGCACAGCTTGTGCACGGACCGTACGACCTGCGGGGCCGGAACACCTCCACTCGTGTGGAGAGCACGCGCGGGCTTTCCGCCTGCTCCATCTCGACCCCGGAACACCTCCACGCGTGTGGAGAGCACGTGCACCGCCACGTTTCTTCCGGATAGCGGAACGGAACACCTCCACGCGCGTGGAGAGCACCCTCCCACGGGTCCGATGTAGATCGTCGAGCGCGGAACACCTCCACGCGTGTGGAGAGCACCGTCACCGACCGCCGGAACCGGCGCTCAGTAACGGAACACCTCCACGCGTGTGGAGAGCACACCATCTGTCCCGCACCTAGGCCGCCAGTCACCGGAACACCTCCACGCGTGTGGAGAGCACCCTTTGCGAGCTGGGGTTTTAGGCGGGGCGTTGCACGTTTTGGGAGGGAGTCATGTTGGGTCGGGTCGAACCTTCCTCGGTGGCTTCGTCGCCAACAGCCGCTCAGGGGTAGGTCATCGAGCGACGCGAGCCGGCTTCGCGGCCCAGTTGCGCGACGTGATCACTTTGCCTGTCGGCTGCTTCCCAGCGGGCAGGACCGAACTCGACTGGGCCGCTACTCGGCCAGGGTACCTTGTTGGATGCGGGCGAGGAACGCCGTCCATGCGGAGGCGCCCAGGACGAGTACGCCGCCGTCGCGGTCTTTGGTGTCGCGGACCGCGCGTGCTCCGGCCGGCAGGGCTGCGACCTCGACGCAGTTGCCGGTGTTGCCGGAGTAGCTGGACACGCGCCACGACAACTGTCGCAGCTCAGTGCTGGTCATGGCAGCGACCTCTCACAATGCTCTCGCCCTATCCGTACTGGGCCTTCACCTTACCGATCAACTCCAAGGACTCGTCCGGCGTGAGAGCGGCGTTACGCAGACGCCGATAGGCGTTCGCGTGAGCCTCGATGACGGCAGCTTCCTCGGGGTAGTTGGCACCGGCGACGTCTTCGACGTAGACCACGGCACCAGTCGACTCAAGCTGAAGCATCACGAAGGCGCTCTTCGCGATGAACGCTCCATCCGTCCCAGCCGCCGTCTTCGGGCGGAACGGCAAGATGTGAAGATCCAGGTTCGGCAGTCCGGCCAACTCCTCGAGGAGCTCCAGCTGCTTCTTCATCACCTGGTCGTCACCGAGAACTCGATGCAGAGTCGCCTCATGCAGGATCGCGTCCACGTGCGGAGCGTCCTCCTTGATGAGCACGTCACGCCTTCGAAGCCGGACTTCAACCTGCCGGTCTAGCTCCTGACGTGACGCGAACGGATAACCAGCGGTCAGCACGGCACGCGCGTAGTCCTCGCTCTGCAAAATCCCAGCGATGACCTCGTTCTCGTAGATCGTGAGCGCGGTCGCCTCCGACTCCAGGACCAGGAAGCGGCGGAACCAGTCAGGCACGTTGTCCCGGTACGTACCGCGACGGCGCGGCGTGGGGACCGCAGCCAGACGGAGCGCTTCCGCGGCTTGTGAATCGTCGGCGCCGTACAGCTCGAGCAGCTTGCCGACCTCGTCGGACTTGATGCTCTGTTTGCCGTTCTCCATCTTCGAGATCTTCGCCGTGGAGCAACCCAGGTGCTCGGCAGCCGCCGCTGCGGTCAGGTGCTCCGCCTCTCGTAGACGGCGGAGCAGGATTCCGAGCTGGATCAGCACGACCTGCGGGTCCTTCGTGGACACGATCATCTCCTCCTGCCCGAGCATGGCGAGGCTTGAACCGGACCTCACCCTTCCAGGGTATCGTTTACTCGAAACTTTCGCGTTAGTGTCGCGTTGTCAGTCGCCGCTAGGTGCACGCTATACCACCGTCCGAAGTCGTAGTTGGACGCTTCGGAGTCGCGACAAGTCACGTCCACGGAGATCCCGACGCTTCGACCGCAGCGGAAGAGACGGAGCTGTTCATGCCTTCACCACCGACTCCCTCGGAATCACCTCCACCGCCGAACGCGGGTGAGGTGGTCGAGCAGGCGCACGCCGTTGAGCGCCGGCTCCTCGAACTCGTGGCTGCGATGGAGAAGCCGTCCGTGGTGACCGCGGAGGACTGCACTCGGCTCGCGGCGTCGCTGCGCGGTTTCGCTAAGCGCCTCGACCGCTTCGGTGGGCTCTGCCCCACCTCTCCCCCGAGCTGCGCGACGACGCGCACCCGGGTGTTCCCCGGCCAGCAGCGCTGACCCGAACTCCTCGGACCGGACGGACCCCGACCGCCGGTTCGAGGTGCACCGGCACCTGACCTCCCCTCGGCAGGTGCCGGGAGCCGGCCGCGTGACGCGCTCCCCCGAACGTCACCGGCCAGCCCGGCCGCACGACCCCCTTCCCGGTCGTGCGGCCGGGCCCGGCTGCCCACGCGCGGCACTTCCCAGCGGATCAGCGCGCAGCGCTCCGCGTCCCCGAACAGGACTTTCGCCCGATGACCACTCGCACCTACGGACTCCCCTGCGCCTGGCACTACGAACCCGCCCGCGGGATCACGCTGCGCTGGGGACGGCCCGACGGCCACTTCACCGTCCACAACGGCGATCAACGCGGCAGGCGCGACGACCACGCCCTGATCGACACCGTGCGCGTCAGCAAACCCTGGCAGGACGACACCGACGTCGCCGTCAAAGCACGCGCATGGGCACGCGCCAACCCGCGGAACGGAGCAGGACCATGACCCACCCACACCCCGACCGGATCACCACGTTGAAGCTGCACGCCGCACTCACGCCCGCCGAACTCGACGTGGCGCGGCTGGTCTCGTGCGGGCTCACCAACAGCGCCATCGCCACCCGCATCTACCGCAGCCAGGACACCGTCAAGTGCCACATCCGGCACCTGCTGCGCAAAACCGGCGCCACAACCAGGTCCGGCCTGGTGATCTGGATGTACGAGAGCGGCCACGTCGTGCCCGGCCAGCCCGGCTTCCCTGACCACGCCCGACGCCCGGCGAGCCCTCCCCCGCTGGGTTCCGCAGCCGAGCGCAACCGCGTCGCCTACCGCCTGCACCGCACGATCACCGCCGCCCGCACCGACGTCGATGCCGCACTCACCCGCCTCGGCACGCTCTGACCCCACGACCGGAAGGAGAAGCCCATGCTCGAATCGCCCGATCGCACCGAACGGCTCGACCTCGACGCCGTACTCTCGCGCACCGATCTCGTTCTCGCCCGACTGATCAGCCGCGGATGGACCAACGCGGAAATCGCCGCCCACCTGCAACGCAGCTGCGCCGGAATCCGATCCCAGGCCAGCACCCTGCTGCGCCGCACCGGAGCCCGCTCGCGAACCCAGCTCGTGGTCTGGATGTACGAAACAGGGCACGTCATCCCCGGCGTCGCCGCCAACCCGGACGCTCCCCAGTCCCCGCAACCAGACGCGGGAAAGGTGCTCTACCCGGAGCAGACCACCGCGATGAGCGTTCCCGCCCTGCGCAGGAAGCTCATCACCGCCCGCAACGACCTCGCCGCACTCGCCCGGTTCCTGGAACAACCCGCGAACCACCGCCCCGGACACCGGAGGCCGCAGAGATGACCGCCCGCCACCACGGGATCCGGCTGGTCTCCTTCAGCATCGGCGCCCTCGCCGCCACCAGCGGTCCGACGCTCCCCGCCGCCCTGACAGCGGCATCACCCCACGACGAAGCCACCGTCGCCGACGTCCTGCGCCGCACGCTCTACCCCCGGGCCGGCACCACACCACAACTGGTCGCCCAACTCGCCGCGGAACTCGCGCTTCCCGCGCGGAAAGTGCGCTGCCTCCTGCACTCACCACGGCCCCTGATGCTCGCACCGACCGCGCGAGCACTGCTCGCCGGACTGCGCGACGCCCACCCGGAACTCCGGCTCGCCGTGAGCACGAACCTCGCCGCCGCCGACACCGGCCACGCCGACCTCATCCGCGCCGAACTCGGCCCCCTGCTCGACACCACCCACTTCTCCCACCACACCGGACACGTCAACGGCTCCGGGCCGCAAGCATTCGAAAACCTCGCCCACCACCACGACATCCACGTCACCAACATCGTCCACATCGGACCAGACGAACAAGAGGACTCCCACGCACCACTCCTCGCAGGTGCCCGCGCCCTGCTGATCCACCCCGACCACCGGCGAATCCCCCGCGTCGCCGACACCGACCGCTACCGCACCGCCGCGGACCTCTCCCGCGCCGTCACCGAAATCCACCGCTGGATCCCGCAAAGCCACCCTCGACCCACACTCCCGGTCCGCGCCTCCGCGATGATCCGCGACGCCGCAGGACGACTCCTGCTCGTCCGCGGACCCGACGACACACGGTTCAGCTTCCCCGGCGGCCGCTGCCACCCCTACGGACGCGAAACACCGCCCGAGGCGATGGTCCGCGAAGTCCACGAAGAACTCCGCCTCACCGCCACCGCCGGGAAACTGCTGTGGGCAGGCACCTCCCACGCCGAGTCATCAACCGGCGAGAACAAGGTCCACTTCCTCTTCGAAGCCCACCTCACCGGCACCATCACACCCGACCCCGACCCCACCGAAGTCGCCGAACACCGATGGGCCAGCAACAACGAAGCCCTCCACCTGCTCCACCCCGCCGAAGCCGACCGCCTCACCCGCATCACCGGCGGCAAACACCACGGCTGGCAACGACGAAGCCATCCTCGGAGATGACCGCATCGACCCACCTGTGCCGAATCGTGTCGTGCGGCGTCCCCAGACGATCGCTGATCTTCCCGGAGCCGAGCAGTGACGCCTTCGGCGCCGGGTCCCGATGACGGTTCGATTTCGAGCGAAAGGGCAGGTGAGGTCATGTTGTCGGTTGTTCCCTCGCGGTACTTGGCGCAACGGATCGCTCGTGCGAACGAGACCGCCGAGCACGCCGCCGACCAGCTCTACCGGCTGCGGATGCTGGAGGTGTCCCAGCTCGTCCGCGGCGTGCTTCCGGAAGCCGACGCCTTGGTCGTCGCCGTTCGCCGCACGGGCATCGAAGTGTGCTGCGCCCTGGCCGAGGACGAACGCCGGCTCTGGTCTTCCGGTGACGACGCACCGGTCCCCGAAGATCCCGATTCGGCGCCTTGGACCGACGTGCTCGAGCAGATCGAGTACGCGTTGACGTCCGCGCTCGGCGTCCGGTCGCCGCAGGACCGCTGGCGACGGGACGAGTCAGACCGGTTCCACGTCGATCTGCACGGCGACGAAGAGATCTCCGCCGCCACCTCCGTCGTCCCTGGAGCGTTCGGAGCGAAGCTGTGCGCGGAAGGCGGCGATCCACTGTGGCTGGTCGAGCCGACATCCGCTCCCACGATGACCGTCGGTGGGGTGCACATCGCTGCACGTATCAGCAATAACGGTCACCTGTTGATCGACGTCAGTCGTGAACGGGCAGGCAAGCGCTACCGAAGACCCGGGACCGAGGTCCAGATCGATGTCCGCGTCGACGGGATGAACGCATTCCCCGCGGCCGGCTGACGAGCACATCCCGCTCCGTCACCGGCTCCTCGACCAGCAACGAGCCATCCGCATGTCGATTCAACCGACGCCCGTCTTCGGACGGGCGTCTTTTTCATGGGAGGTGCACATGGCCCCAAATCCGGCCGTGATCACGATGAACAGCCCGATCTCCGCGGCACTCGGGAACCTCGGACGCGAGATCACCAGCACGTTCGAGGCGTTGGGGTGGGCCGAAGACGAGATCGACGCCGCGCGCACCCGGCACCCCGAAGATGCCGACACGCTGTGGCATTCGTTCGCCCTGCTGCCACCCCGGCACGAGTTGATGTCGACGGAGTTCGTGTACCGCTCACACGCGAAGGAGATCTTGGAACGGGTCGCGGGCGGACACGACACGCGACCGGCGACCGCGGCCGAGGTGTGCTGCGTGCTCGCCGAAGCCAGCCAGGTGACCCCGTTGACCTCGGTCGCTTCCGGCTTGTACTGCCGGATGTGGCGGCGCGCGTTTCCCGACCAGCCGCTGTTCTGGGACAGCCACGACGCCCACGAGGCGCTGGAAGGTGCGCGGATCGACGAGCTCGAAACGATCACGCGCCGCAAGGCGGGCAGCCCGGAACGCGTGCTCGCCGCGATCACCTGCACGGGATGGCACCACGGCGTGCCCGCGGACTGCCGGTACGCGGCCGGGCCGCGGCGCCTCTCTGCCTGACCCCATCCGTCCGTTCACCACACGACAGGAAGGTCGTTCACCATGGAGGAATCGAAGTTGGCGCTCAACGGAATCGACCCGCTGGTCAGCGAAATCCCGAACCTCATCGGTTTCGTCCCCACCGATTCGCTGGTGCTGGTCGGGCTGGTCGACCTCGGGACCAGGTCGAAGGTGGAAGTCACCTTGCGCATCGACCTGCCCGCACCGGAGCACCGCGCTCCGGCCGCGCGCTACCTGCGGCAGTTCGCCGAGAGCAGGGAGATCGACGCCGTCATCGCGGTCGTGATCGGCGGTGACCGCGACGAGCAGCGAGAGCTGATCGCCGCGGTCGGTTCGGAGTTCGACGCGCACGAGATGGACGTGCACGCATTGTGGACCGCAGCCCTGCGCGACGGGGAGAACTGGTGCTGCTACCAGCACGATGGTTGCGAGGGGGTCGTGTACGACGCCAGCGGGTCCCAGCTGGCCGCGATGGCGGCCGTCCAAGGGTTTCGCCGCTGGGGCAGCCGGGAGGAGATGGTGGCCTCGGTCGCCCCCGTCCCGGACGAGGACCGGCAGCAGTTCGCCGACGGTCTGCGAGCGTGGTACACGCTTCCCGAGAGCGCGTTCGGTTCGCTGCGTGACGCCGCTGCTCCGGTGTTGACCGCCGTGGAGAAGCTCCGCGGCGGCGAAGCGTTGAGCACGGATCAGGCCGTGGCAGCGCTCGGTGCGCTGGGTTACCCGCTCGTGCGGGACATGATGCTCGCGCGTCGGGAGCCGGGTGCTGAGCAGCTTTGGACGCTGCTGCTTCGGTACGCCCCGGACGCGGAAGTCGAGGCACCCGCGGTGTTGCTGGCGACCGCTGCACACCTCAACGGCGACGGCGCGATGGCCGGTATCGCACTGGACCGCGCCCGTGAGGCCGCTGCTCCCCGGGAACCCGGCGACCTCGTGTGCATGCTCGACCAGATGCTCTTGCACGAGCCCGCGCGCCTTCGCGAGATCCTCGATGGCCTCGCCGGTGACCCGAGTCTCCGCCTGGACTGACGGGATCCCGCCTCCCCAAGCACCCCGATCGGGGTGCTTTTTTGTTGCGCTGAAAGGAGAACACCGTGACCACAACCGAACCCGACACGCAGGAGGTCCCCGGCGCCGAGGCGTCCGAGGCCCAGCTCCTGCGGGTGGATCCGAACGAGCTGATCATCGGCGTCAACGTCCGTGCGAACGCGGTGCTGGGCTCGGGGTTCGTCGCCGACATCAAGCGACGCGGAGTCCGGGAACCCGTCACCGTCGTCCGTCGAGGCGACGGTGCACTCGTCGTGTGCAAGGGGCAGCGGCGAGTTCTCGCGGCCATCAAGGCCGAGCAGCCGACCGTCCCCGCGCTGCTGCTCGACGAAGCCGAGGACACCGACGCGAAGTCCCGGATCGCCAGGGTCATCGATCAGCTGGGCGAGAACGAACACCGCGAGCAGATCACCGACCGCGATGAGCTCGCCGCCACCCAAGAGCTGCTCGACCTCGGCCTGACCGCGCGGCAGATCGCGCGTGAGCGTTCGATCCCGCGCAAGCGGGTCGAAGGAACGGTCGTCGTCGCGCGCAGCGACGCCGCCCGTCACGCCGTCCTCGACACCGGCATGGACCTCCTCCAGGCCGCCGCCCTCGCCGAGTTCGACGGCGACGAGGAAGCGATGGCCGAACTGCGCACCACCGCCGCCGAACAACCCCACCAGCTCGACCACGTCGCTCAGCGCTGGCGGGACCAGCGCGCCGAGGACGCCGCCCTGGCCGCACGCAGCGCCGAACTCGCCGAGCAGGGCGTCACCGTCATCGAGCGGCCCTACCTCTACCCCAACGGACTCCGCCGGCTCAGCATGCTGCGTCCGACGCCCGAATCCGAACCCGGCAACGAAATCGACCCCGACCAGCACCGCCACTGCCCGGGGCACGCGGTGTTCCTGGACTACTCCCGAGCCACCGGTCAGGTCCACGACGTCGGAGTCTGCTCGGACTTCCCCGCCCACGGGCACGCCGAGCGCTTCGCACCCGCAGGGCAGGCCACCAGCGCACCGAGCAACGGCGCTGCGCTGACCGAGCGGGAGCGCGCCGCGAAGACGGCCTACCGGCGCACCGTGATCGCCCACGGCAAATCGTGGGACTCGGCCACCACGTTGCGCCGGGACTGGCTGCGCACGTTCGCCGCACGACGCACAGCACCGAAGGACGCGCCGGTGTGGACCGCGCAGGTCTGGGCCAGCGGTGCGCACTGCTTGCGCAAGGCCCTAGAGAGCGGCCACGAACTCGCGGGCGAACTGCTCGGGCTCCCCGGCGGCCCCGCCGAGATCGCGCGTGCGGCCGCGAACGCCACGCCGGGGCGGGCCACGGTGATCCTGACGGTGCTCGCGCTGGCCGCGATCGAAGTGAGCACCGACCGGCGCCGCACCTGGGAACGGCCCGACGAACTCCAGCGCGGGTACTTCGCACAGATCCAGCAGTGGGGTTACGAACCCGCCGACGTCGAAGCCCTCGTCACCGACGAGGCCCCGTCGAACACGGGCGACATCGGGGACGCCGCCGAACTCGGCGAAGCCGCCTGAACCACGTCCACCTGGCCGGCCCCGCTCCCTGCGGAGGCCGGCCAGGTGCCGACCGAGGAAGGAAGGGGCCTCGTGCTGCACCGCCACGACTTGCTTCGGCCTCGTGATCGCCGCGTCCACGTCGAGGCTGCTGTCCAGGGGAGGTCTTGCCCATGAGCGTCCCTGCCGGCGCTTTCGACGACATGCCCGACACCGACCCGCCGTTGCTCCGCGCCGCCTTGACCGCAGCCGCACGAGGACACGCGGTGCTCCCGCTGTGGCCCCGCTCGAAACGCCCGGTCGTCACCGACTGGGAGAACGCAGCCACTACCGACCCGCTGCGAATCCGTGAAATCTGGGCCGCCACGCCGTTCAACATCGGCATCGCCTGCGGCCCGTCCCGACTGCTCGTCATCGACCTGGACGACGCGAAAGGGCACCGTCCGCCCTCCCGTTGGGCCGGGACGCGCGACGGCACCGACGTACTCGCCCGCCTAGCGCGGGAAGCCGGTGAACCGTTCCCCGCCGAGACCTACACCGTCACCACACCGCACGGACAGCACCTGTACTTCCAAGCTCCCCGGAACCCGGTGCTGCGTTCGTCGGTCGGCCGACTCGGCTGGCACATCGACACCCGCGGCGAAGGCGGGTTCGTCGTCGCACCCGGCTCGATCCGGCCCGACGGCAGCTACCGGGTGCAGCGCGACGGACCGATCGCACCGCTCCCCCGATGGCTACACGACGCGCTCGCGCCTGCTGCTCGCTCCGGCACACCAGCACCGGTCGAGCCCGCACGGATGAGCCGGTACGTCGCGGCAGCCCTCACCGCCGAATGCGAAGCGGTCGCGGCCGCCGTACCCGGAACCCGGCACACCACGCTGCTGCACGCCGCGATCTCCCTCGGCACCCTCGCCGGAGCCGGAGTCCTCGACGTCGACGACGCCCGCAACGCCTTGCACAGCGCCGCATCCGGACACCGCGCCGACTTCCCCGCCGAGGAAGTGCACCGCACCGTCGAGGACGGCCTCGCCTACGGCGTCCAACGACCACGCGCCCTGCTGCCGCACAGCGCCTGACCACGGCGCCCAACCCCTCATCCGCGAATGAGCGGATCCCGCACGACTCCCCTTTTCCCGATACCTAGGAGGACATCATGGCCGGCGAGACCCCGACTACCATCGTGGGCAACCTGACCGCCGATCCCGAACTGCGCTACACCCAGTCCGGCACCCCGGTCGCCAACTTCACCGTCGCCTCCACCCCGCGGACCTTCGACCGCGAATCCGGGCAGTGGCAGGACGGCGAAGCCCTGTTCCTGCGCTGCACCCTCTGGCGCCAGCCCGCCGAGAACGTCTCCGAGACGCTCACCCGCGGGGCACGGGTGCTGGTGCAGGGCCGCCTGCGGCAGCGCACCTTCCAGACCAAGGAAGGCGAGAAGCGCACCACCATCGAACTCGACGTCGACGAGATCGGACCGAGCCTCCGCTTCGCCACCGCCAAGGTGAGCAAGGCCGCCCGCACCAACAACGGCTTCAACGGCGGCACCGGAGCCGGACAGGACCCGTGGAGCGCACCCACGCCGGAAGGCCAGAACGACGAAGCCCCGTTCTGAACCCGCAGCTCGGGGATCAGCACATCCGCTGATCCCCGAGCCCCGATGTCAGCACCTGGGTGGAAAGCACCTGACCCTGGTACTGCCCGACTGGCGACAGGATGGACCACCTCCACGTACGTGGAGAGCACCTGCGGACGCAGCGCGTCGACGCGTTCCTGCTCGGACCACCTCCACGTGCGTGGAGAGCACTCTCGGGCGGCGCGGGCCTCCTCCGGGGAGCGCGGACCACCTCCACGTGCGTGGAGAGCACCCCGTGGCACTGGCGCTGTCCAGGAAGTTCGCCGGACCACCTCCACGTGCGTGGAGAGCACACCCGCCGCTCAGCCCGAGCGGCGAGCACCCGCGGACCACCTCCACGTGCGTGGAGAGCACCACGCTGGCGGCGAGGTGCTCGTCGAGTTCGACGGACCACCTCCACGTGCGTGGAGAGCACCAGGGCAAGGGGAACCCCCCCGCACTGAACGACGGACCACCTCCACGTGCGTGGAGAGCACATGGGCATGTCCGACCAGGTCGCCGCCGCCACCGGACCACCTCCACGTGCGTGGAGAGCACTGCGGTCGACGGTGCGGTACCACATCTCCGTGCGGACCACCTCCACGTGCGTGGAGAGCACATCCCGGGAACCGTCTGGTTCTCGCGGTTGCGCGGACCACCTCCACGTGTGTGGAGAGCACCCTTCGCGAACTGGGGTTTTAGGAACGCCGTTGCACGTTTTGGACGGGACGCATGTCGCGACGGTAACGCACCTTCACGTCTCCCCTCCCCTTGCGCCTGCGCTGGCCGACGCGTCGACCTCACCCACGATCTAAGCCACAACGTCCGCCAAGTCCCCGACCAAGCACCTCGGCGTGCCGCAGCGTTCTGCACGAAGTCGTCGTTCACGTAGTCGCTGGCGTCGTCGTCAGCTCGTCCCGGGACCGAAGCCCGTTTCCGAATCCTGCTGGGGCCCGGCCCGGCAAGCCCTCGCCAAGGAGCTCCATGCGCAGGACCACCTTCCGCCACGCACAGCGGGTCGCTCGATTCCCGCGTTCCGACTCGCAGCGCTATGTCAGCCCTCGCGTCGGAGGGCCGCGTTACCCTCCCGACATGCGGTTCCACTTCTACATCGTGCTCCTGCGATGCAGTGGCGCGTCCGGGATCGGTGTGCTGCTGGGGTGTGCGATCGCGAGCCTGTTCGGGCTCCTGCTGGGGCGGATCTCGCTGACTCCCGAATGGCTGCTGGGTGCACCGGTCCTGGCGTTGCTCGGTGCAGTCTTCGGGCTGGCCACCGCAAGGCTCACCTGCCTGTGGCTGCGTCCCTGCATCGCCCGTCGCAGGCTGCTGTTCACGCTCATCGGCGCCGGAGCACTTCCGCTCGGGTTCGGCGGGATCAACCAGACCACGCAGCCAGGTCCACCGGCCGTGGTCGTGGTCCTGCTCAGCGCTGCGGTCCTGGTGTGGTTGTGGTTCCGCGGGTTCCAGCGCGAACTCGCGCTCGTGCGCCAATACCGGTGGGGCCGCTAGAACCGCACGAACCGTGCTTCATCGTCGGGTGCGTGCCCTACCCGCGCCGCTGCGAGGACGCGTCGGGTCTCCTTGACCGAGTCGATCTCCAGCAGGTCGGACACCTGCTCGACAGTCCGGCCGCCGATCTCGTGGATCCGCAGAGCCGCCTGGGCCTGTCGATCATGCGAAGCTGCGGTGACCGACCGAAGGTCCGCGCGGACACCGTCGATCTTGCGCTGCAACGCGTTGATCTTCTCCTCCGCGGTCCGCTCCGCGGCGGCGATGGACTCGCCCGCTTCCACGAACTCCGCCAACGCGCCTTCGACTTCCTGCTCGCGGCGACGTTGCTCGGCGAGCTGGTCGAGATTGCGGCGCCGGGCCGCCTCCAACCGTTCACTGATCTTGGTGGACCGGCGGCGGCGCCTGCCGGTACCTCGGGTGTCTTCGGTCATCGCGGCCTTCCCTCTCGACGGTGTTCGGCAGCACTGGCCTTGCCAGGCTAAGAACGGTGTCGAGCAAGGTGCCCCGCTCCGTCCGAGCGGGCGCGCCGACGCGAAGAGCTCGCCGAGGCAGTGGGACGAGCGGCGCCGGGAAGTGGTCGAGGTGGGCAGGGTGCGCAAGCCCCAAGGGCTTACCGCCGAAGCGGCTCGACCAAAAACGCACCCTGCCCGACACCGGGCGTGGGAGGGGTTTACCGACCACGCGCGCAGTGCCCGGTCAGGCTACCGCGCATACCGCTCGAATCGGCACAGCGCGCTTCGCTGCAGCGTTTCGCGTGCAGAACGCGGGCCGTGATGCTGCCTGACGGCGGTGGCCTGCGTTGCCGTCTCACCTAGGTCTGCTCCCCTTTTTCCCGCTGGAAGGCAGCGGAGGGTAGCCCTCCACCGGGGCGCGTCAAGTCGCAGGGAAAAACTTTTCGGGCGGGGACCCCTAACCCCACCCGAAAACTTTTTCCCTAAGAGCCCCTAACACGTTGGTGATCTCGGGCTGAGATGATCTTGGGTGATGGCTGCGCCGTGGATCGTCTCTGACGAGTTGTGGGTTCGGATCGAG
>NZ_JBEYUS010000037.1:0-57732 GCF_040643635.1 Saccharopolyspora sp. NPDC047091 | reverse complement strand
CAGGCGAAAACGCTGTCCTCGCGAGAATCCCGCTGAGAACCCGCGGGTGGTCCTGCTGCGTGCGTGGTCTCCGCTCAGCGGCTTCGCCGCTGACAGGAAGACGGCACGGCCCGCCGGGAGGAACAGGTGGTGACGTGTCCGACCCGGGGCGGGTGCGTTGCTCAGCCGGCCGGTTCGCAGTGGCGGAGGGCGAGCAGCACGTAGCTGCGGACCGCCTGCTCCAGGTCGGCGAGCGGGACGTGCTCGTCGTGCGCGTGCGCGTAGCGGATGTCGCCGGGCCCGTACTGCAGCGTCGGCACCCCGGCGGCCGCGTACAGCCGCAGGTCGGTGCCGTACGGGGCGCCGAGCACCCGTGGCTCCGCGCCACCGGCGTCGCGGATCGCGCCGCGGGTCTCGGCCAGCAGCGGATGCCCCTGCGGCAGCCGGCCGGAGGCGAACACGCCGCCGGGCCAGCTGACCCGCACCGGGTGCTCGGCGAGCCACGGGTCGACGGCGCAGGCTGCGGAGACGGCCGCGGTGAACTGCGCTTTCGCGGTGTCGAGGTCCTCGTCCAGCCGCACCCCGTACCGGCCTTCGGCGACGGCGAGGTCGGGGACCGTGCTGGCCCAGTCCCCGGCGCGCACCACGCCGACCGACAGCGGGTACGGCAGGTCCAGGTGCGCGACCAGCGGGTCCGGGTCGGCGTTGCGCTCCGCCTCCAGTTCCCGCAGCGCGGGCAGCAGCGCGGCGAGCCCGTCGACGGCGTTCACCCCGCGCAGCCGGGTGGAGCCGTGCGTGCTCTGCCCGGGCACCTCCAGCCGGAAGGTGAGCGAGCCGCCGTTGGCGGCGACGACGTCGCCGCCGCTGGGTTCGGCGAGCACGACGGCCTGCGCCCGGTGCCCGCGGCGCAGCGTCGCGAAGGCGCCGAGCCCGCCGTCCTCCTCGCCGACGACCGCGTGCACCCCGACCGGCCGCCGCAGCGGGATGCCCGCGGTGCGCAGCGCCTCCAGGGCGCCGAGGAACGCCGCGATGCCGCCCTTCATGTCGCAGGTGCCGCGCCCGGCGGCGACGCCGTCGTGCACGCGCAGCGCGTACGGGTCGCGGTCCGGCCAGCGGTCCAGGTCGCCGGGCGGCACCACGTCGGTGTGCCCGCAGAACACCAGCGCCGGTTCCCCGTCGCCTGCGACGCCGACGCAGCCGTGCGCCACGTCCCGCTCGACCTCCTGCCCGGGGAACCCGGGCTGCGCGGCGAGGTCGTCGAGGTCGATGCGCCAGTGGTCCACCCGGTGCCCGAGCCCGCGGAGCCGGTCGGCGCACCACTGCTGCGCGTCCTGCTCGCCGCGGGTGCCGCCGACGCTGGGGATGGCGACGAGCTCGCGCAGGTCCCGCAGCACCCCGTCGAGGTCGACGGCGTCCAGCGCGGCCCGTTCGAGGTCGGTGCGGGCGGGTTCGCGGTGCTCAGTGCCGCTGCGCGAGGTGGTCACGACCCGAGTGTGGCGCATGGTCGTCAGCGGCTGAAGGGCTGCTACTACCATTCCGGCGTGGCCGAGGGCGACAAGATCGAGCGCGAGTTCGAGATCGGGAAAGACGGGCTGGGCGGCATCGTCGTGGGCATGGACGGCAGCCCCGCGAGCTTCCACGCCGCCTCGTGGGCGGCGGGACTGGCCCGTCGCGAGCGCGCGCGCCTGGTCCTGGTCTACGTGGAGGCCGTGGGCGGCGTCGCCTACTGGTCCCCGATGGGGGTGGCGGTGGCCAGCGAAGCCGCCGAGAGCCTCGTCGAGGAGTTGAAGAAGGAGGTCGTGGCGCACCTGCGCTACATCGACATCGACTGGGACTTCGTGCACCACCGCGGTGATCCGGCCGTGGGCCTGGAGCAGGTGGCCGAGCAGTACCGGGCCGACCTGATCGTGGTGGGCCGGTCCCGGCGCCGCGGCGGCCTGCTGGGCACGGTGCCCGCGACGTTGGTGGTGGAAGCGGTGCGACCGGTCGTCGTGGTCCCCTGATCATCGTCACCGCTATTAATTGAAAATGCGATCGTTTCGCTGTTAGTGGTGCCGATTCCGCCGAATGGTGGATGTGCGAATGAGCGCGTTGATCGGGCGTCACCACCGGCCCATCCGTGTGAGGATGGCGGGCATGAGCGAGGACGGGCCCGGATTCGAGGAAGGGCCGAACACCGTGTGCTTCACCTGCGCCGGTTTCCGGAAGGTGAGCGAACCGCGGTTGTACGCGATCCAGGCCACCCGGGAGACCGAGACGGGCATGTCGATGGGCGAGTGGCGCAGCTGCCCGCACTGCGGCGGATCAGGCAGGTTGCCGGGGTTGCAACCGCCGAGCTGAGCAGCTCGGTGCACACTCCCGCCGTGGTCCCGGCAGCCGGGTGCCGCCGGCGCGGTCGGTGCTTTCTGCGAAGCTGAGCGGTATGCCAGAGGATCTGCGCGCCATCGGCGAGGACTTCTCCGACGCGGTGCTGACCGGTGCGGAATGGGATGGCCGCGAATTCGCGCACTGCGATTTCACCGATGCCGACCTGGGTCTGCTGCGCGCGCGGAACTGCGTGTTCACCGAATGCACCTTCACCCGCACCGATCTCGCCGAGTCGCGGATTCGGGCGTGCGCGTTCCGGTCCTGCCGGTTCGACCGGGTGGTGCTGCGCGATTCCCGGTGGGAGGGGTGCAGCCTGCTCGGTTCGTCCTTCGTGGACTGCAGGCTGCGGCAGTGGAAGCCGGGGGAGACGGACCTGACCCTGGTGGGGATGGGGCGCGCCGACCTGCGCGGGCTGGACCTGCGCGGCGTCCGGTTCCGGGAGGCGAACCTGAGCGAGGCCGACCTGCGCCGCTGCGACCTGCGGGACGCCGACCTGATGGGGGCGCGGCTGCTCGGCACCCGGTTCGAGGAGGCCGACCTGCGCGGCGCGGTCGTCGACGCCGACGGGCTCGCGCAGAGCGTGCTGGCGGGCGCACGGGTGGACGTGAACACGGCGCTGGCGTTCGCCGCGGCCAAGGGCCTCCGCATCGACTGACCGGCCTGTTCGCGGGTGGGCGGGAGGCCGACAAGAAGAACCGGCACCGCCGCGGGGGCGATGCCGGTTCCTCGGTCCTGCGCTGAGCCTCACTCCATCGGCGGGCGCTGGGCGTCCCCGATCTCCTGGAGGGTGCCGTCGGCGACGAGGTCGCTGATCGAGCCGGGCAGCACGTAGGCCGTGCCCCCGCCGGGCTGCTCGAACCACGGCACCGCGGTGCCGCGCAGCGCCTGCAGGGGCCGCTGGACGCGGAACGCCGCGTACCCGCGGGTGGCCCACTGCGGCGGCAGCGACCGCTGGTTGTACGGCGTGTGGACCGCGTAGGTCACGTTGCCTGCCGGGTCGCCGAAGCGGTCCAGCTCGGTGCCGGGCTGCAGCACGAGGTTGCGGCGGTCCCGGTACAGCGTCAACGGCGGTTCGCCGCGCAGCGGCTGGATGTTCCCGGTCGGCTGCTGTTGCTGCTGCGGCGGGTGCGGCTGCTCGCCGGGGCCGTTCTGCGGCGGGCGCTTGATCGGCCCACCGGGCCGGCCCTGCGGTTCGCCGGGCGCCTGGCCCTGCGGGCCCGGTGCCTGCCGCGGCGGTCCGGCCATCCCCGGCCCGGACGGGCCGGGACGCCGGTCGGCGCCCCCGGTCGGGGCGGCGCCGGGGCCGCCGTGCGGACCCTGCGGGCCGGGCGCACCCGGGCGTCCCGTCTGGTCCTGCTCGGGGCGCGGGCCGCGCTGCGGCAGCGGCGGGTTCGCCGGGCCACTGGGACCGGCCTGCGGGCCCTGCGGTGCCGGGCCCTGCGGGCCGGGCTGCTGGGCCTGCGGGTTCTGCTGGGCCGGGGGCTGCGCCGGGTTCGGCCCTGCCGGGTTCTGCGCCGCAGCGTTCGGGCCCGCCGGGTTCTGCGCCGCAGGGTTCTGCGCCGCCGAGTTCGGGGCGAAGCCGTTCGGCGCCGAGCCGTTCACGTTCGGCATCGGCTGGAAGCGGGTCGCCTCCGCGTCCGGTGCCCCGGTCTGGAACCCGCCCTCGTCCACGGCTTCCTGCTCGGAGTCCTGGTTCGCGGTGAACAGGAAGTGCCCGCCGGTGCCGGATGCGGGCTGGCGCTGCGCGGGCTCGGCCGGTGCGCCGCGCCGCGGCAGCTCGCCGAGGGGGGAGCGCTGGTCGGCGCCGTCCGCGGTCTCCTGCTCCGGCGCCTTGAGCTCGGCCTGCCCGCCCTCGGTGACCTGGGATCCGGCGGCGTCGACGGCGGGCTGCCCCTCGGAGGACTGGGCCTCGAAGCCCTGCGCCTCGAAGCCCCGCGAGCCGAAGCCCTGCGCTTCGAATCCCTGGGACTCGAAGGACTGCGCTTCGAACGGCTGCGCTTCGAACGGCTGGGACTCGAACGGCTGCGCTTCGGCGGCGGGCGCCTCGGCCCGGGCATCCGCGGTCTCCCGGGCCGCGCGGTCACCGCGCTGGGGGAGTTCGGCGCCCTCGTCCACCCGCTGGTCGGTGAACAGGCCGGCGGCGGAGGACTCGGGCGTGCTGCCGAACGCGGCGAACCGCTCCGAACGGCCCTGCTCCACCTCGGACCCGTCCGCGCCGTCGAGCTCGGTGGCTTCCGGCTCGCGAGCGGGCTCCGGGACCTCCGGTTCCGGCAGCGAGCTCCGCCGCTGGTCCTCGGCGGCGGGCAGCGGTTCGGTGCTGGACAGCAGCAGGCTGCCGAGCAGGAACGCCGCCGCCTGGTCGGCGTGCTCGAAGTGCACGTCGCCGTGCAGGTCGTCCTCGCCCGCGGTGACGACCCAGCCGGGCTCGTCGCGCAGCAGGCAGCGGGCGTCGGGGGAGTGGCTGCCGACGCGGTACTCGTCGCCGGCCACGCCCAGCTCGGTGAGCCGGTCGTGCAGCCGCGCCAGCACGGCCTGCGTCTCGTCGAGGTCCTCGTCGACGCCGCTGCCGAGGCCGTGCCGCGACCCGGACTCCTCGGCCGCGTCCTCGTCCAGGCCGAGCCCGGCGGGTGCCTGGTCGACCGGTTCCTCGTCGTGCGTGATCAGCGGGAGCCCGGCGTCCGGTGCGGACTGCTCGGCGGGCTTCTCGCGGCGACCGAGCACCGGGGTGCCCGGTTCGAAGGCCGTCTCGGGCTCCTCGCCGTGCGTGATCAGCGGCGGTTCCTCGGCGGGAGGCTGCTCGGCGGGCTTCTCGCGGCGGCCCAGCACCGCACCGCTCGACTCGAACGAGGCCTCGTCCCGCCAGGTGTCGCCGGACCGGTCGATCTCGGTCGGTTCCGACGGCGTGGGCAGCTGCACCGCGAAGTCGTCGGCGACGCGCGGCGTCTCGCCGGTGGCCTGCTCGTCGTACCCGGAGTCGTCGTGCTCGGGCTGGTCGAACAGTTCGCGCACCGCGGCGTCGCGGGTGCGGTCGTCCACCTCGACGAGCGCGAAGCGGCGCGAGCGGATGTGCTCGACCAGTTCCGGCTGCGGCGGCACGCCGTACTGCATCAGGTAGTAGGGGACCGCGCCCGGCCAGACCCACGTCCCGTCGGTGTGCCAGGTCGAGGGCACCGAGGCGGGGGCGTTCGGATCGAGCAGGTCGTCGTCGTTGTCGCGGGACGCGAGCACGATCGGCGCGTTCTCCAGGTAGTGGCGCAGCGCGCCGACCTCGTCCTGGGGAACGGGCGCGCGGGTCGCGACCAGCGGGCGGCCCTGGTCGTCGAAGTCGTCGAAGACCAGCGCAGTCCGGAAGTACGCGTCCGAATCGTCCGATGTGGAGGGTTCGGGGGCGAGCGCGGCGGGCTCCGGTTCGCGCGGCTGCTCGGCGCGGTGCGAGTCCCGGCGGGGCAGCGCGGGCGCGGCCTCCTGCTGCGCGGCCTGCGGGGCCTGCTGCTGCGCGGGCTCCGGCGGCTGGGCGGCGGGTTCGGCGGGAGCGGTCGCGCCGTCCAGCTTCTCCCGCATCCAGTCCGGCACGTTGTCGTCGGTGCGCGGGTAGCGGCGGAGCTCGTCGACGTACGCGGCGCGCGGCAGCGGGCGCTGCCACTGCGGCTCGGCGTCGAAGTTGATGTCGATGCGGTAGCTCGACGGCCGCTCCACCACGTAGAGCGCGCTGAGCCACGTACCCACGTCGGGGCGGTACATGCCTTCCCGCAGGTGCTCGAAGATCCCCCACAGCTCTTCGGGCGGCTCCCACGGTTCGGTGCCACCGTCCTGGGCGGCGACCTCCCCGAGCAGATCCTGGTACTCGCCCGTGGCGCGGTACTCGACCGTGATCTGCTGCCAGTCCTCAGGTGCGGCCTGCAACAGCAGGACGCCGATCCTGCGGGCTATCTGTTCCTGCTCTTCCGGACTGATCGCTGTCGGACGCGACATGGGTGACATCCTCCCCCTCTCAACCGGGCCCACCGACCCCGCCCCGCGAAAACGCTACTCGAAGGGTCGTTCGTGGTGTGTCGTCCCGGGTGAGTTCGGTGCAGTGGTTCGGCGCCGTGGGCGCGGCGGTGATCATCGGGTGGGTCGTTCCGAGCTCCAAAGCCTGCCTTGTGGACGTCCGGAGCGACATCACACCACCAGGTGTGATCCGCCGTACGAAAATCGCTGGCCGTTGCGGACGTCGACCGGCACAGTGAACCGCGTGCTGCGCCCGTACCTGTTGTTGGCCCAGGTTCCGCATGCGTTCGCGCTGCTCGGCGCAGGTTTGCTGGCTCGATTGCACCAACCGGCGATCAACTTGGTGCTCACGTTCCTGATCGCGGACCGCACCGGTTCTTACACGGCCGGTGGTGTGATCGGCGGCTCGATCACCGTCGGTCAGGCCGTGGCGGGTCCGCTGCGCGGCCGGACTGCCGACCGCGCGGGACCCGGCAGGGTGCTGCTGATCACGGGCTTCGGCTACGGGCTGGGGCTGGGCGCGATCGCGCTGCTGGCGGGCCGGACGGCCTGCTGCCCGCGGAGTCGTGGTGGTTGCTGGTGCCCGTGGCGTTCGCCACGGGGTTGTCGTTCCCGCCCGCCGGCCAGGTGGGGCGGGCGGTGTGGGTGCGGATCGCGGACGGCCCGGCCCGGCAGGCCGCGTTCGCGGTCGAGGCCACCGCGCAGGAGCTGCTGTTCGTGATCTCCCCGATACTCGCCGCGTTCGTCGTCGCCGCGCAGGGCGCGTTCACCGCGACGGTGTGGTGCGGGGTGGTCGGCGCGGCCGGGGCGGTCGTGTTCGCCTTCGTGCTGCGCCGGGCCGGGATCAGCGCGGTGCCCGCGGCGGAGCGGCGGGACGTCGCCGAGCCGTTGTTCGCCGCCCGCGGGTTCGCCCTGGCGCTGGCGTTCACCTGCCTGATGATCGCCGGGGTGATCTCGGTCGACCTGCTGATGGTCGGCTGGGCGCGGGACCGCGGCACCCCGGAGCTGGCGGGCTACCTGGCCGCGGTGTGGGCGGTCGGATCGCTGATCGGCGGGCTGCTGCTGGGCGCCTCGTCGCGGCGACCCCGGCTGTGGCTGCGCGGTGCGCTGGTGGCCGCGGGGGTGGCGGCGCTGGTGCCGGTGCTGCCGCCGGTCGCCGATCCCGGATCGCCGTGGCTGGTGAGCGCGGTGCTGCTGGTGGGCGGCCTGGCGATCGCGCCGATGTTCGCGGCGAACAACGCGCGGGTCGGCGAACTCGCCCCGGAGGGCAGGCGGGTGGAGGCGTTCGGCTGGCTGGCGAGCGCGGGCATGGCCGGGGCCGCGCTCGCGGCCCCGCTGACCGGGGCGCTGCTGGACGCGTCCGGGCCCGCGGCGGCCGCGGCGGCGGGGACCGCGTTGGCGCTGGCCGCGGTGTGCCTCGCCGCACATCCGAGCGTGCGGGCGCGCTCCCCGGAGGACACTCCCGTCCCGTGAGTGCTCAACCTTCCGCGACCCGCGGCCGAGCCCTCGGCATGGCCGGTGCCGTGCTGGTCGGGGTGGTGCTGTCGGTGCAGTCCCGGCTCAACGGCGCGCTCGGCGCGCAGCTCGGGGACGGGCTCGGCGCCGCGCTGATCTCCTTCGGCTCCGGGCTGGTCGTGCTGCTGCTGGCCACCCCGTTCCTGCCCGTCGCGCGCGCGGGCCTGCGCGCGGTGGTGATGGCCCTGCGCGGCGGCGGCCTGCGCTGGTGGCAGTGCCTCGGCGGCGTCGCGGGTGGATTCCTCGTGTTCGGGCAGGGGCTCTCGGCGGCGGCGCTGGGCGTCGCGCTGTTCACCGTCGCCGTCGTCGCCGGGCAGGTCGGCAGCGGGCTCGTCGTGGACCGGATCGGGCTCGGGCCCGCCGGGCCGCAGCGGGTGACGGCGCCGCGCGTGGTCGGGGCGGCGCTCGCGGTGGTCGCCGTGCTGGTCGCGGTGTGGGAGGAGCTGACCGGGTCCGGCGCGAGCTGGCTGATCCTGGTGCCCGCGCTCGCCGGGATCGGCGTGGCCTGGCAGCAGGCGGTGAACGGCCGGGTGAAGCAGACCGCCGGGTCGCCCGCCTCCGCCGCGGTGATCAATTTCGGGGTGGGGGCGACGGGACTGCTGCTGGCCTGGCTGGTGGAGGTCGCGGTGCGCGGCCTGCCCGGCCCGCTGCCGCCGCAGCCGTGGCTGTACCTCGGCGGAGTGCTCGGCATCTTCGTGATCGGCGGTGCGGCCGCGCTGGTGCACCGCACCGGGGTGCTGGTGCTGAGCATGGGCATGGTCGCCGGGCAGCTGTTCGGGGCGCTGCTGCTGGACCTGCTGGTGCCCGCACCCGGCACCGGCGTGCCGCTGACCACGGTCGTCGGCGTCGCGCTCACCTTCGTCGCGGTCGCCGTCGCCTCGCTGCCGGACCGGTTCGCCCGAGCATGATCCCGCCGGACCCGCCGGGCCCGCGTCTGCCACGATGAACAACCGTGAGCGCCACGATCCTGGACGGCAAGGCCACCAAGAACGCGATCTACGAGGAGCTGCGCGGCCGCGTCGCCGCGCTCGCCGCGCGCGGCGCCACCCCCGGGCTGGGGACCGTGCTGGTCGGCGACGACCCGGGTTCCCAGTCGTACGTGCGCGGCAAGCACAACGACTGCGCGAAGGTCGGCATCGCCTCGCTGCGCCGCGACCTGCCCGCCGACAGGACCCAGGCCGACCTGGAGGCGGTGCTCGACGAGCTCAACGCCGACCCGGCCTGCACCGGCTACATCGTGCAGCTGCCGCTGCCCGCGCACCTCGACGCCGGTCCGCTGCTGGAGCGCGTCGCCCCCGACAAGGACGCCGACGGGCTGCACCCGATCAGCCTCGGCCGCCTCGTGCTCGGCGAACCCGCGCCGCTGCCGTGCACCCCGCGCGGCATCGTGGAACTGCTGCGCCGCCACGACGTGCCGCTGGACGGCGCGCACGTCGCCGTCGTCGGCCGCGGCATCACCGTCGGCCGCCCGCTGGGCCTGCTGCTGACCCGCCGCGACGAGAACGCCACCACGACCCTCTGCCACACCGGCACCCGCGACCTGGCCGATCTGGTCCGCACCGCCGACGTCGTGGTCGCCGCCGCCGGGCGCCCGAACCTGATCACCCCCGACATGGTGAAACCGGGCGCCGCGGTGCTCGACGTCGGCGTCACCCGCACCGAGGACGGCGTCGCCGGGGACGTGCACCCCGACGTCGCCGAGGTCGCGGGCCACCTCTCCCCGAACCCCGGCGGGGTCGGGCCGATGACCAGGGCGATGCTGCTCACCAACGTCGTGGAAGCGGCGGAGCGCCATGTCGCGTGACGGATCGGACGGCTCCCGCGGGCTCGGCTCTACGATGACCCGGCAGTTCGGGCAAGCGTGGGAGGCCGGCATGAACGAACGCTTCGGGGACCGGGCGAAGTGGGCGGTGCACGTGCCGTTCGCGCTGGTGCTGCTGGTCGCGGCGATCGGGTTCCTGCGGATCGCGATGCACGCGTGGCGGGAGGGCTCGATGCTGCTGAGCCTCGCGCTGCTGCTGGCGGCGGCCGCGCGGGCGTTCTTGTCCCGCGAGCAGGTGGGGCTGATCGCGGTCCGCTCCCGGAAGGTGGACCTGATCCTCTACGGCGGGTTCGGCTTCGTCCTGCTCGCCGTGGCCGTCACCATCGTCGGCGGCCCGCTGGACTTCTGAGGTCGATCTTCCGCTCGCCTCGCGGAGGGGTGCGGTGGCGGGATCTTCCTCCCGAGCGGCTCCGCCACGAGGGGACTCGCGCGAAACCCGCTGGTGGTCCCGTTGCTCGGGTGGTCGCTGCTCAGCGGCTTCGCCGCCGACCGGACGAAGGCGGGGCGGGCCCGCTCACTCCCACCAGAAGGACCAGGTGCGGCGGCCGCGGATCTCCCGGGCGTAGGAGGCGATGCTGCCCGCGTCCTGCAGCACCCGGTCCGGGCAGAACGCCCAGTGCTCCGCGGCCACCGCGGTGGCGTGCGCCGGGTCCTGCGGCGGCGCCGCGACGCTCACGTCCAGCCGGTCCGGGCCGAGCCGCAGCAGCCGCGCCCCGAACCGGTCCTCCCAGCTGCGCAGCAGCGCGGACATGCCCGCGGTGCGGGACACGTGGTTCGACGCCCCGGACCAGCCGAGCACGGTGAGCGCGTCGGCCCCGCGCCGCACCGGCACCAGCCCGAGCCGCGTGTCCTCGTCGACGAACCGGGCGGCCTGCTGGTTGGCGAGGATGTCCGCGTCGGCCAGCAGGTTCCCGGCGGGCGCCAGCTCGGGGCAGTTCGAGTCGAACGGCGCCAGCGAATCCATGTCGTAGGCGGGTCCGAGGTCGTCGTCGGCCCGGCACAGCCCGTCCCAGATCCGCAGCATCACGTCCTCGGCCCGCCACAGGTCGATGTGCTCCAGCGGTTCCGGGGGCACGACGCCGACGGTGCACCGGCTGCCGTAGGTCTCGGTGTCGTCGCACAGCAGCAGCGGCCACAGCCCGGTGCGCCGGTGGTCGGCGCGCAGCGCCCCGAGCAGCCGCGGCGCGGGCCGGTCGAAGCTGATCCAGCACAGCGGCGGCTCGTCCCCGGTGGCGCGGGTGGACTGCTCGGTGAGCAGTTCGCCGTCGGGGAGCGGGACGGAGGGGGCGATTCCGGAGGCCCTGGCGAGCAGCTCGGAGAGGTCGGCAGGGATCTCGGTGGCCTGGTCGTCGTCCAACTCGTCACCGCCTCCTCACCTGACGTCACGCCGCGCCCACCCTAATCAGGGGTGCCGGGCGGCCGGTGAACCTGCCGCCTTTTCGTGATCCGCACGGCGGTGGCGGCAGGCCCGCGCTCACGGCAGCAGCACGATCTTGCCGGTGGACTTCCCCGATCGGTGCAGGTCGAGGGCGTGCGCGGCGTCCGACAGCGGAATGCGGTGCGAGATCAGCGGGTGCAGCTCACCGCCGGCGAGCAGCCGCAGCAGTCCGCCGAGGTCCGCGCGGTACCGGCCGTCGGGCCGCACGTAGTACATGCTCGCGCTCCGGCCGCCGGTGCGGCCGAGGCGGCGCCGCACCTCCCACCCGGCGAGCTGCCGCGCGATGTCCAGGTGCGGTCGCCACGACGCGGAGGTCTCGTCGATCGTGTCCGCGCTGCCGTAGCTGACCAGCTTTCCCCCCGGTGCCAGGAGTTCCCAGGAACGACGGAGGCTGTCGAGGCCGATCGGGTCGAACACGGCGTGCACCCCGCCGGGCGCGAGTTCGCGCACTCGCCGGGCGACGTCCTCGGTGCGGTGGTCGACCAGGTCCGCGCCGAGTTCGCGCAGCGCGTCGTGCCGGTGGCCGGAGGCGGTGCCGATGGCGCGGATCCCGGCGAGCCGGCACAGCTGCAGCAGCGTGGCGCCGACGCCGCCGCCCGCACCGTGCACGAGCACCACGTCTCCGCTCCGGACCCGGGTGCTGCGGTGCAGCAGTTGCCACGCGGTGACGCCGTTGGTGATCAGCGCGACGGCCTCGTCGGCGGGCACCCCGTCCGGGACGACGACCGCGGAGTTCGCGGCGATCTCCGCGTAGTCGGACCACGCGCCGGTGCGCGGCATCGCGGCGATCCGCTGCCCGGGTCGGCACGAGGTGACCCCCGCGCCGACGGCGACGACCTCGCCGACGAGGTCGTATCCCGGCACGAAGGGGAAGGCGGGTTGCATCGGATAGCGCCCGGACAGCATCTGCACTTCGGCGAACGAGACTCCGGTCGCCTCGACCCGGACCAGCACCCGCCCTCGGCCGGGGTGCGAACGGCGGGTGTTCCTGCTGGTCAAGACGTCTTCTGGCGCGCCGATCCCGGTGAGCACGAGTTCGCGGCCGGTGTTCTCGTCCATGGTCCACTCCTGAGTGACAAGCATTAGCGGGTGTTAGAAGTTCTAACAAAAGAGTGCACCTGTTACGATCGCCTTGTCAATCCGGAGGGGAGAGCGCATGGCCGAGCAGGTCCGCAGTCCGCGGGAGCGCTACCGGGACCAGAACCGGACCGAGGCGAAGCAGGTCGCGCTGGAGCAGCTCGCCGAATCCGGCCCGGCGGGCATCTCCGTGAACGCCATCGCGAAGCGCATGGGGGTCACCGGCCCCGCCCTGTACCGCTACTTCGCGAACCGGGACGCGCTGCTCAGCGCCCTGATCGTCGACGCCTTCCGGGACCTGGCCGAAGCGGTGGAGGGGGCCGCCGAGCGGCATCGGAAGAAGGCGCCCGCGGGGCGGTTGCGGGAGATCGCGCTGGAGTGGCGCGGGTGGGCGCTGGCCCAGCCGCACCGCTACCTGCTGCTGTTCGGCACCCCGGTGCCCGGCTACGCGGCGCCGGAGGAGACCTACGACCTCGCCGACCGCGGGATGCGGCCGCTGCTGAGCGTGTTCGCGGAGCTCGCGCCCGCCGACCTGCCGCCGAGCCGAACCGCGCTCGACCGGCAGCTCACCGCGTGGCGCGCCGAGCGGGCGGGAGGGGAACCGGCGCCGCCCGCCGCGCTGCGGCGCGGGGTGCTGGCCTGGACCCGGCTGCACGGACTCATCAGCCTGGAGGTGCAAGGGCAGTTCGCCGGGACCGGAGTCGATCCCGAACTGCTGTTCCGCGCGGAGCTCGACGCGCTGCTCGCCGAGCCCTGGTAGGTGCCGCCCGCGCACCGGACGGCACCCGTCCGCGGTCAGGCCTCCGGCACGCGCCGCGGTTCGACGATGCAGTCGGGACCCGGGTAGACGAGCCGCTCGTGCCCGTCGTCGAAGCGCACCAGGTACGGCGGGGCGCCCGCCGTGCCGCGCACCTCCAGGATCAGCCCGGTGCGGTCGGTCTCCTCGACCGTCCGGCTGTGCACGTGCAGTTGATCGCCGATGGTCGCTCGCATCACGCTCACCTCCACGTCCAGGCTAGGGCCGGGGAGGCGCGGTTCGCAGGTCGCTGACCTGCGCGATCATCCGGTGATGTCGGCGCAGGCGTCGGCGACGGCGGCGGTCTTCTCCAGGTGCTGCTGCGACCAGTTGAGCCCGTTCTGCAGGGTGATCTGGCCGGTGGCGACCTGGTCCAGGGAGGCCTGCACGTCGAGCAGCCGGTCCTGCAGGTCCGCGTCGCCCACGCGCTGCGCGAGCGCGCTGATCTCGTCGGCCTTGGCGCGGGCGTCGTCCTGCGCCCGGTCCAGGTCGGCGAGGTTCGGGGTGTAGCCCGCCGCGTCGACCGCGTCCATGCAGGCGCCGGCCTTGTCCAGTCCCCGCTGGGCCTGACCCAGCCGTTCCTGGCCTTCCTGGAGCTCCCCACACCCGGCGAGCACCGGCAGCACCAGCGCCGCCAGGACCATGAGCTGCCGACCGGCTCGCATCGATCTCCCCCGCGGTTCGTCGGCGCCCGCGCGCCACCTGCTCTTCACCCTATCGAGCGACTCGTGCCGTGGTGGGCGTTTTGCGTCACTTCACGCGCTCGGCGCAACGGGGTTCAGGGTCGCGGGGTCAACCACTTCATGATCTCCGGCGGCAGGTCCAGCGTCGCGATCCACGGGGCGGCGCCGACCCGGTAGAGCACCACCGCGCCCAGCACCACCGCGACGATCGTCAGGGCGGGGCCGACCAGCACCATCTCGACCTTGCCCCCGGTGCGCATCCGCATCGTCTTCGGCGGCGCCACCGGGTACCAGGTCTGGCCGTCCAGCGGGATCGGCCACAGCATCGGGCAGCCCTGCTCGGTGATGGCGTCGCCGAGGAAGTGCATGACGCAGCCCAGGATCACCGCGACGCCGAGCGCCGCGGCCTCCGTCCCCTGGTCACCGGTCCACGCCCAGCAGGCGACGGTGAGCGCCAGCGAGGCCACCGTGATGAGCAGCGCGTCCCGCCGCGGGTTCCAGGTGTGCATGATGCCGCGCACGGCGAGCCCGGCGAAGGTGAACATGAGCACGCCGATCGCGATCGAGCTGGTGCTCTGCACGATGGCGGTGGTGATCAGCCCGGCGAGGACGGCGAACACGACGGTGTGGGTGAACCCGCGGTGGGTGCCCTCCCGGTCGCTGTCGTGCTTGGTGCGGGTGAGCCGGTACAGGAACCCGCTGATGCCGCTGAACATCGCCGACACGCCCCGGGACAGCGAGCCGAAAGTGCTGGCCACGGTGGATTTGGGATGGTCGATGTCGGGTAGTAGAGCGGCACCGGACGCGAGCGTGGCGCCGACGACCCACGTCTTCGGGGACAGCTGTCCGATGAGGTGCTGGTCCGCGAGCGCGGTCACCGCCGCCCAGGCGGCCAGTCCGCTCATGGCGTGCGTGGGTCCTGTCGACAATGCCGCCTCCCCGTGATCGTGGACCCCGCGAGCCTAGAAGGTGATCTCCCGCCGGGTGGTCGGGTGGGCGTTTTCGTCTCAGGGCGGTGTCGCGGGAGCCGGGGCGGGGGCACAATCGATACCGATAGCAGTACGCTTGTACCGCTTGCATTCTCGCGAGAGGAGCACCCCGCCACATGAGCAAGATCAAGGTCCAGGGAACCGTCGCCGAGCTCGACGGCGACGAGATGACCCGGATCATCTGGTCCTTCATCAAGGACAAGCTGATCCACCCGTATCTGGACATCAACCTCGACTACTACGACCTGGGCATCGAGCACCGGGACGCCACCGACGACCAGGTCACGGTCGACGCGGCGAAGGCGATCGCGCGGCACGGCGTAGGCGTCAAGTGCGCCACGATCACGCCGGACGAGGCGCGCGTGGAGGAGTTCGGCCTCAAGAAGATGTGGCGGAGCCCGAACGGGACCATCCGCAACATCCTCGGTGGCGTCATCTTCCGCGAGCCCATCGTGATCTCGAACATCCCGCGCTACGTGCCCACGTGGACCAAGCCGATCATCATCGGCCGCCACGCGCACGGTGACCAGTACAAGGCCACGGACTTCAAGGTCCCCGGCCCCGGCACGGTCACCATCACCTACACGCCCGCGGACGGCTCCGAGCCGATCCAGCAGGAGGTCGCGCAGTTCCCGACCGACGGCGGCGTGGCCATGGCCATGTACAACTACAAGCGCTCCATCGAGGAGTTCGCCCGCGCGTCCTTCCGCTACGGGCTGGAGCGCGAGTACCCGGTGTACATGTCCACCAAGAACACGATCCTCAAGGCCTACGACGGCGTCTTCAAGGACGTCTTCGAAGAGGTCTTCGAGAACGAGTTCAAGGAGGCCTTCGACGCCAAGGGCCTGACCTACGAGCACCGCCTCATCGACGACATGGTCGCCACGGCCATGAAGTGGGAGGGCGGCTACGTCTGGGCGTGCAAGAACTACGACGGTGACGTGCAGTCCGACACCGTGGCGCAGGGCTTCGGCTCGCTGGGCCTGATGACCTCGGTCCTCATGACCGAGGACGGCAAGGTCGAGGCGGAGGCCGCGCACGGCACGGTCACCCGCCACTACCGCCAGCACCAGCAGGGCAAGCCGACGTCGACCAACCCGATCGCGTCGATCTTCGCCTGGACCCGCGGCCTGGAGCAGCGCGGCCGGCTGGACTCCACCCCGGAGGTCACCGGTTTCGCCCAGGCGCTGGAGCAGGTCGTCATCGAGACCGTCGAGAGCGGCAAGATGACCAAGGACCTGGCGCTGCTCGTCGGCGGCGACCAGGGTTACCAGACCACCGAGGAGTTCCTGGCCTCGCTGGACGAGAACCTGCAGAAGAAGATGGCCGACCGCTGATCTTCTCCTGAAGGCATCCGCTGAACGCCACCCTCGCCCCGCTTCCCGGGGTGGGAGTGGCGTTTTCGCGTTCCGGGGCGGCCCCGTGCTGAGATCATCGCGGTACCCGATGCGGAGGAGGAACGGATGCCGTACCAGTACAAGGTCGTGGAGCTCCGGGAGAAGTGGCTCGGCGGCAAGATGTCCGGGGACAAGCTCGAAGGCGTGCTCAACGAGCACGCCGCCGACGGCTGGCGGATGAAGACCATCACCGGCGCCGACGTGAAGGGCCGCCTCGGGCCCGGCGGCGTCGAAGGCCTCCTGGTCACCTTCGA
The DNA here is from genome assembly GCF_040643635.1 of Saccharopolyspora sp. NPDC047091. Lineage (NCBI taxonomy): Bacteria > Bacillati > Actinomycetota > Actinomycetes > Pseudonocardiales > Pseudonocardiaceae > Saccharopolyspora > Saccharopolyspora sp. NPDC047091. The sequence goes on along the minus strand of NZ_JBEYUS010000037.1, from coordinate 41,425 downwards.
ACGCGAGGTCTGAGCACCGGCGAACCCCCGGTCCCGCGCCCGCCGATGCGGCCCGGCCGCCCGGTGCGGCGGGTGCCGGGGGTCGCCGACGGGACGTGATCACCCGTCCGCTACGCTGCACCTACAACAACAAGCGCGTTTAGCTCAGCGGGAGAGCGCTACCTTGACACGGTAGAGGTCACTGGTTCGATCCCAGTATCGCGCACCAACTCGGTATCGAGCACTAGCCCGGTATCGCGCACCAGCATTGTGCGCAGGCCGAAATCAGCATCGGTCGGCCCGAGCGAGCGGCGCCGGGTCGGCAGGCGGAATTCGTTCTACTCCGGTATCGGCGCGCCCGTCGTGGTGCCAGTGGCGACGACGATCTCGCGCCCGGCCGGCACCTCCGCAGCTGCGAAGCGCCTGCTGGAACCCGTTCCGAACGACGTCTTCAGCGCTTGGTCGATCTCGCGGCTGCGGAATCGCCGCGGACGTGGCCGCCCCCTCCCCGCCGCCCGGGGCCGCCGGAAGGTGCCGGGGAACCCGATCGCCGTCGATCCGGCCCGATCGGGTTCGGCGTCCCCGGCACGGTGCTCGATGCGAGCCGGGGTCGAGTCGTGCTCGCGGTGCGAGCCTCGAATCGACCTCCGGTTCGTCCACCGCGTTCAGCTCACGCGTTCGATCACGATTCCGCGCAGTGACTTGAGCTCCGAGACGAGTTCCGTGCACACCTTCACCGGCCAAGCCGGCAGTTCGAGTCGGGTCGCACCCAAGTGGACGTGCACCGGGGTTTCGCCGCGATAGGTGCCGAGCGTGTTCCGGAGTTCGCCGATGAGTTCCTTGTCGATCTTCTTGGCGTCCGCGCGGAGCACGAACGGTGGCGCCGATCCAGGCGAGTGCTCGGCCGCGGCGATGTCCACCGGTACGGCGTCCGAGGCGAACACGCTGATCTCGCCTTCACGTTCGTTGACCCGGCCCTTGACCGCTAGCGCGGTGTCTTCGGCCAAGCAGTCGGAGAACAGCTCGTAGGACTTCGGGAAGAACAGCACGTCGACGCTGGCATCGAAGTCCTCGAGCGTGACGATGGCCCAGGGTTGCCCGTTCTTGTTGAGGCGCCGCTGAATCCCCGAGATCATCCCGGCGATCTTGGCCTCTTCTCTTCCGCCGGATCCGGGCTCGCGTTCGCCGCCGACGAGTTCTGCGATGGTGGTGTCCTGGTACGGCCGCAGCAACCGCTCCGCGCCGTCCAGGGGGTGTGCGGAGACGTAGAGGCCGAGCATCTCCCGCTCGTACGCCAGGAGCTGCTTGCGCGGCCATTCCTCAGCGGTGAACTGGAGATGTGCCAGCGGGGAGGAGTCGGGGCTGGAAGCGGTGTCGTCGCCGCCGCCGAACAGGTCGAACTGGCCCATCGCCTCTTGGCGCTTGAGCCCGATCACGGCGTCGACCGCTGCCTCGTGGTGCTGGGTGAGCGCCATGCGGGTGGCTCCGAGCGAGTCGAAGGCGCCCGCCTTGATCAGCGACTCGATGACGCGCTTGTTGCACGCGGTGATCTCGACTTTGTCGAGGAAGTCGGTGAACGAGGAGTAGCGGCCCTTGGTCTCGCGCGTTTTGCCGATCGACTCGACCACGTTCGCGCCGACGTTGCGGATGGCTCCCATGCCGAAGCGGATTCGGCCGTCCACGGCCGCGTGTCCGACCACGGATTCGTTCACGTCCGGCGGCAGCACCCGGATGCCCATTCGGCGGCACTCGGACAGGTAGACGCCGGTCTTGTCCTTGTTGTGCGCGTTGGCGGTCAGCAACGCCGCCATGTATTCGGCCGGGTAGTGCGCTTTCAGGTAGGCGGTCCAGTAGGTCACCAAGCCGTAGGCGGCCGCGTGGGACTTGTTGAACGCGTATCCGGCGAACGGAAGCACGGTCGCCCAGAGCTGGTCGATGGCCTCCTTGCTGTACTCCCGTTCGGCCATACCGGCTTCGAACCGGGCGAACTGCTCGTCCATCACCTCCTTCTTCTTCTTGCCCATCGCACGTCGCAGCAGGTCGGCTTGCCCGAGCGTGTATCCCGCTACTTTCTGGGCGATCGCCATGATCTGCTCTTGGTAGACGATCAGGCCGTACGTTTCACCGAGTGCGTCTTCGAGCGGTTCGTCGAGTTCGGCGTGGATCGGTTCGACGGGCTTCTTGCCGTTCTTGCGGTCGGCGTAGTCGAGGTGGGCGTTGACGTCCATCGGGCCCGGCCGGTAGAGGGCGACGCAGGCGACGATGTCGCCGAACCGGGTGGGGGCCATGCGCTTGAGCAGCGATTGCATGCCGCCACCTTCGAGCTGGAACACGCCCAGGCTCTCGCCCCTGCCCAGCATCTCGTAGGTGGGGGCGTCATCGAGCGGGATGTCGAGCGGTTCGATCTCCACGCCGTGATTGGCCTTCACCATGCGCACGGTGTCGTCGATCGTGGTCATGTTGACGAGGCCGAGGATATCGATCTTCAGCAGGCCCACGTCTTCGCATTGCGGCCCGTCCCAGCCGGTGATGATCTCACCGTCGTCCCGTTTCCACAGCGGCAGCACGTCGAGCAGTGGTTCACGGGAGATGATGTGGGCGCAGGCGTGCACCCCGGCGTTCCGGATCAAGCCTTCGAGGCCGCGTGCGGTATCGAAGATCTTGCCGATCTGAGCATCGGTTTCGATCAACGAGCGGACTTCGGCGGCCTCCGTGTAGCGCTCGTGCTGGGGATCGACGATCCCGGACAGCGGGATGTCCTTCGCCGCGATCGGCGCGGGCAGCGCTTTGCTGAACTGGTCGGCGAGCTGGAACCCGGGTTGCCCGAGGTGCACGCGAGCAGCGTCCTTGAAGGCCGCTTTCGTCTTAATCGTGCCGTAGGTGATGACCTTGGCGAAGAACGCTTCGCCGTACTTCTCCTTCGCGTAGGCGATGACCTCATCGCGCCGGCGCTCGTCGAAGTCGATGTCGATGTCGGGCGGGGAGTCGCGCTCGGGGTTCAGGAATCGCTCGAACAGGAGCCCGTGTTGCAAGGGGTCGATATCGATGATGTGCAGGACGTACGACAGCAGTGCGCCTGCCGCGGAGCCACGTCCCGGCCCTACGCGAATACCGTTGTTCTTGGCCCACCGGATCATGTCACCGACGACCAGGAAGTACGAGCTGTACCCCTTCTCGGTGATGACTTTCAGCTCCCATTCGAGCTGGTCGCGGTAGTCCTGGGTGAAGCTGTCGCCCGGGAACCGGGTCGGGATGAATTCCTCGACCTCGTCGCGCAGCACTTCGACGTCGGTGCTGCCGGGCTTGATCTTGGCCTGCGGCATCCGGTTCGTGGAGGCGAACGCCTCGTCGTAACCCTCGACCATGTCGGCGATCAGCAGCGTGCTGTCGGCGGCTCCGGGGACCTCGGCGTCCCAGTACTCGCGCATCTCCGCCGACGATTTGATGTGGTAGCCGTCGCCGTTGAACTTGAACCGGTCGGTGTCGGCGAGCGTCGAGCGGGTTTGCAGGCACAGCAGCGCATCGTGGTGGCCGGCCTGGTCGGCGGTCACGTAGTGGCTGTCGTTCGTGGCCACGGTGCGGAGGTCGAGTTGGCGCGCGATGTCCAGCAGCTCCGTGCGGATGTTGCGTTCCATCTGGATGCCGTGGTCCATGACCTCGATGAAGAAGCGGTCCGGCCCGAAGATGTCCTTGTAGTCGGAGGCGGCCTGCACGGCCTCTTGTTTCTGGCCCAGGCGGAGGCGGGTGAGGATTTCGCCGGCGAGGCAGCCGCTCGTCGCGATGATCCCTTCCGCGTGCTCGGCGATCAGTTCTTTGTCCATGCGCGGTTTGCGGAAGAACCCCTGCATGGATGCGAGTGAGGACAGTTTGAACAGGTTGCGCAGCCCGGTCGAGTTCTGCGCCAGCATGGTCATGTGCGTGTACGCGCCGGCACCGGAGACATCGCCGCTCTCGCCGTACTCGTCGACCTCTTTCTTGCCGGTTCGCGCTCGTTCGCCCCAGAACACCGGTTTCTTGTGGTAGCGGCTCTCCGGAGCGACGTACGCCTCGATGCCGATGATCGGCTTGATGCCGGACTTCTTGGCGTGCGCGTTGAAGGAGTGCGCGCCGAACATGTTGCCGTGGTCGGTCATCGCCACCGCGGGTTGCTCGAGCCGAGCGACCTCTGCGAACAGTGCGTTGTGCTTGGCGGCACCGTCGAGCATCGAGAACTCGGTGTGCACGTGCAGGTGAACGAACCGATCAGACACGCGGGCATCTCCGGGAGCGTCGGGGGGCTGGGTCGGTGGCGGGTCAACTCTAGTCGTCCTACGCGGTGTAGCCGGGCTGCGTCGAGCGAGTGTTGCCGCCCAGGCGCACCGAGCCCGTGGACCGGTCGGAACCGGGCCGGTACCGCGAGCTCGGGTGCGACGAGGACGGTGCGAGGAGCTCTGCGCGAGCCGCGTCGCGACGACCTCTTCCGGACGACCGGGCACGACCGCGCGCGCTCGGCGGACCGCCGGCCGCTGGTCGGCTCGGGGAGCGCGGTCCGGTGCGCCGGGACGGCGGTGGTGCCGGTCGCGTACACCGCGGCGATCGTCGAACCCGCCCGCACCTGGTGGCGGTGGCGCGAGCGCGTGCGGCCGGTGGGCCCTGCGTCGCGCTCGGCGGATCCGGACCGGCCGCACCGCGCGGCGCGGGAGTCGACCACCCCGGCTGGACCGTGCCGCTGCGGCACGGGGTCTGCTGGTGGGGACGAACCGCGGCCCCGGCGCCGCACCCCTGCGAACCGAGAAGGCTCCGCCAGTGACCGAGATCTACGACCCCGAGAACCCCTTCGCGAAGATCATCCGAGGTGAGGGGCCCGCGCACGTCGTGCACGAGGACGACGAGGTGCTCGCCTTCCTCGACGTCTTCCCCCAATCCCCGGGCCACGTGCTGGTCGTCCCGAAGAGCGGCGAGCCGCGGACCCTGCTCGACGCGACTCCCGGGCAGCTGACCGCGGTCGTGCACGTGGTGCAGCGCGTCGCCCGCGCCGTCACCGACGAGCTCCGTCCCGCGGGCGTGCAGGTCGTCCAGTTCAACGAGGCGGCGGCGGGGCAGACCGTCTTCCACCTGCACTTCCACGTGATCCCGCGGTACGACGCCGGCGAGCTCCTCCCGCACGCCGGGGTCCGCGGGGACGACGGGCGGCTCGGCGAGCTCCAGCGGCGGATCAGCAGCCGCCTGGCGGCGCAGCACCCGACCGCCTGAGCAGGACGGGGACGAGCGGTGGCCGAGTCGGATCACCGCAGCGTTCCGGGGCGGCGGAGCTCCGGGACGCGTGGCACCGGCTCGGCCCGGTGAGCTGCGCCATGTGCGCGGAAATCGGGCTTGAGCGTGCCGCGGCGGCACGGCTTCTCATCGTGGCAACGCACCGGAAGGCGCTCGCACGGCACGTGCGGTCGTGCCGTCCGCGCCCGGTGCGTCCGGCGGCCGAACCGCGGTCGCCCCGGACGAACGGAAACGCCATGACCACGACCTCGCCCGCCACCCGGAACCGGCCCGCCGCCGCCACCGCCGCCCTGTGGGTGCTGCAGGTGCTGCTCGCCGTCGTGTTCGCGCTGATCGCGCTGCCGAAGATGCTGGGGAACCCGATCGCCGTCGACCCGTTCGACCTCGTCGGGATCGGCATCCCGGGCATGATCATCGTCGGCTGGCTCGAATTCGCGGGGGCGATCGCGCTGCTCGTGCCGCGGCTGTGCGGGCTCGCCTCGGTCTGCCAGGTCCCGCTCATGGTCGGGGCGACGGTGCTGACCGCCGTCCAGGACCCGGAGCTGGTCACCATCCCGGCGATCACGCTCGTCCTGGTGTGCGTCGTCGCCTGGTTCCGCAGGCGCGACACCGCGGCGCTGGTCCGCGCCGTCCGCCGCCGCTGAGCCGCGGGCGGGCGACGAGTTCCCGCTCCGCCGGAACCGGCCGGGCCGGTACCGCTCGGCGATCGCCGCCGATCGCCGAGCGGTGGGCCGTCAGCGGCGGCGGTAGTAGTAGCCGCGGCCGTGGGAGTCGTAGCCGTCGTACGGGGGCTGTTCCTGGTATGGGGCCTGTTCCCGGTACGGGTTCGGTGCCACGGCCGGGAGGCCGTAGCTGGAGTTGTACGGGTCCGGGGCAGGCACCGTGGAGCTGCTCGCCATGGAGTTGTCGTAGTAGTAGTCGCCTTGGCCCCCGGTGTACGTGCTGGAGTAGGACGACGTGCTGGGGTAGGACGACGTGCTGGGGTAGGACGACGTGCTCGGGTAGGACGACGTGGCGTAGTAGTCCTGGCTCGAACTGGTCTGCGATGGCCCGGACCAGTCCCAGTCGGGGGTCACCGGCGGGAGTGGCACCTGCCGGGTCGTGCTGCCCGAGTAGTCGCGGCCGTAGCCGCTGCCGACCGCCGAGTTGCCGTAGCTGTTGCCGTAGTCCGGGAGCGTGGTCGGCGTGTTGTCCGGCGGGACGTTCGCCGCCGACTCGTTCCGGTTGATGTTGCTCACCTGCTGCGGGGTGTAGATCGTGTCCGCGTCCATCCGCGGTGCCGTCGAGCCGCGGTCGTAGCGGAGCCATCCGCCGTTCTCGGCGACGCCGATGTAGCCGGTGCGGGTGACGGTGACTTCGTTGAACCCGAAGTAGAGGGAGTTGTCGTAGCGGCGGCTCAGGTTGTGCCCGGCGGAGTATCCCGATCGGAGTCCGCTGACGATCCGGGTGGAGTTCTCCGCGTTCCCGGCGTCGCAGGCGGCGAACACGAGTGGTGATTTCTCGTTGCGCTCCATGATGTATTGGAATTCCGGGGTCTTGTCCAGCAGGTAGGCGACGGTGTCCTGGCTGACGCTGATGACGGTGTCGACGCCGTTGATGGGGACGGTGATGCCGTACCGCTCGTTGTTCGTGTGGATGAAGATGAAGGTGGGCGTGCGCTGGTGCCCGCGCCGGTCGGTGTCCCGCCGCCACGGCGGCCGCACCTGGGAGCCGTCGCGGTTGACTGGGCCGGGGGCGAGGCTCATCTCCCCGGGGAGCGTGCGCGTCACCCGGCCGTTCCAGTTCCTGGTGAACGCCCGGAACATGTCCGCATCGCCGCCCAGGGTGGGGAAGGCGACGCCGATCGGGTTGCCGTTCTCGTCGCCCAGGATGCGCCGTTGGACGGCTTCCGGCGCGAAGTCGACGGTGGCCGGGGTGCCGTCTTCGGTCCGGAAGCGCCCTTGCAGCATCACCGGTGCGGCTCGGCGTCGGGGCATGGAGGGTTGCGGTGCCGCGGGCTCGTCCTCGTCGTCCCGGCGCGGTGCGGAACCGTCGTCATTCCGGTCTCGCGTGGATCCGTCGTCGTCCCGGCGCGGTGCGGGGCCCTCGTCGTCCCGGTTTCGCGCCGAGCCGTCGTTGTCCCGGCGCGGTGCGGACTCGTCGTCATTCCGGTCTCGCGTGGATCCATCGTCGTCCCGATGCCGTGCGGACCCCTCGTCATCCCGGTCCGGTGCGGACCCGTCGTCGTCCCGGTTCGCCGCGGGTGACGCGTCGTCCGGGTTCGGCCGTGGGGCGTCCGGCGTGCCGCCGGGTGCCGGGGTGCTCTCCGGGGCGGGGACGTCGTTCCGGAACGTGGTGGTGGGGACGTCGTCGCCGATGGCGGCGCCCAGCAGGTCCAGGTAACGAGGGCGGAGGCCGCCCTGGGACAGCCCTTCCGCGGTGGTCCCGTGCTCCGCGGGGGAGTAGAAGTCGCCCATCAGCGAGCCCGGGACGTCGAGCTGCACCTGCGGTCCGTGGCCCTCGTTGTGTTCGTCCGGAATGCCCAGCGCGTGCATGATCTCGTGCGCGGCTTCTCGCGGCCTGATGTCGGATCGCCACTGCCGGGCGTTGCTCAGCCCGCGGTGGCCCTCGCCGACGACCACGGACACGTCCGCGTCCCGGCCCGGCTCCACCTGCTCCAGCCGGACGAACAGCCGGTCCCCGACGGGACCGGTGCGGAACTTCGCGCCCGGCCGGTTCACCACGTCGTGGATGCCGTCGACCGCCGACGTCCACGCCGCGTTCAGATCGCCCGGGGTGGCGTCCCGTCCCGCGGACAGCGACACCCGCAACGTCACTTCGGCGACCTGATCGCCGTCGTGGTTCATCCGGCGCACCTGGAACCGCGAGTCGAGGACGGGTGCGCGCGGTTCGTTCCGGCGCGCCGCCACGTCGTCGAGCGCGGAGCGCAGGTCCACGTCGGGATCGCGGAAAGCCGCCAGCTCCGCGTGGTGGATGCCTGCGGTGCGTCCGCGTTCGACCGCCGGGATCGAGTGGCGGAAGTTCTCCCACTCGCGGGGGTCCACCGCGAACGGGGACCGGTCGTCCCGACGGTGGGGCCCGGTGCCGCCGCCCGGTTCGTTCTCGGGGCGAGCCGGAGCCGACGGGTAGTAGTAGCCGTCGTCGCCGTAGTAACCGGAGGTGTTCCGGTACGGGTTCGGCGCGATCGCGGGCTGCCCGTAGCTGGATTCGTACACGGTGTGCGACGAGCTCGGGTAGGCGGCCGGGGTCTCGTCGTAGTAGGTGTCCCGGTGGTGGCGGCGGCGCCTGCGGTGCGAGCTCTGGTGGGCGGGCTCCTGGTAGGACGGCGTGGTGATGGGGGCCTGGCTGTAGGTGCTCGGCGTCGGCTGCGGAGCGCTGTAGTAGTCCTGCCCGACGTACCGGCCGCTGTACGCCCCGAAGCCGTAGTTGCTCGGGTTCGCGGGAGCCGGCGCGGGAGTGCCGTAGCCGGCGTCGTACCCGCCGCCGTAGCCGGCGGTGCTCGGTGCCGGGGGAGGTGGCGCGGGAGTGCCGTACCCGGCGTCGTACCCGTTGCCGTAGCCGGCGGTGCTCGGCACCGCTGAAGTGTCGTAGCCGCCGTAGCCGCCGCCGTTCCCGCGGCCACCGGACCCGCCGCTGCCGGTGGGGCTGTTGCCCCCGGTGCCCTGTTCCCGCAGCGCCTGCGCCTCCCGGTAGCTGGACCGGACGTGGTGCGCGATGTCCTCGGCGGTCCGCTGCAGCCCGTTCGGCGACTCGCGCGAACTGCCCTGCACCCGCAGTTCCGCCACCAGCGCGGGCGGGTCGAGCATGGGGACGCCGCTGACGTAGTTGTGGTCCATGCCCATCGTCGTCCGGATGACCAGCGCCTCGTACTGGCTGACGCGGTGCACCGGGCGCGACGAGAACGCCCCGTCGAGGTAGTCGCCCAGCGTCCGCCCGGAGGAGCGCGCGTTCCGCACCCGCGGCGGCACCCGCTCCTGCAGCAGGGCCGTGCCCGGATTCGCGTTGACCACCCCGCTGCGGAAGTTCCCCGCGAACCGGGTGGACAGGTCGCGCGACGCCCCGTCCAGGTACTGCCGGACGTTCTGGCTCAGCGAACGCCGGACGTCCCACATCTCGACCCGGGAGTTGAGGGCGGCGTAGTTCTTCCCCATGCCTGTTCCGGCGTAGTGCCGTTCGGCGATGGCCGCGAACTGCGTGTAGGTGAGGGCCAGGAACCCTTCGAGCTCCTTGCGCTCGAACCGGGAGAAGCCGTTCGCGTCGGCAGCCTCGTTGCTGATCCGGCGCGCCAGGCTCATGCCGTCCCGCAGCTGCTGCCGCGCCGCGCTGTTGAACCCGCCGGTGCGCATCGTGTCGCTGATGTAGCCCATGAAGCGGGGCAGGCCCGCCATCGGCACGCCCGCCGAGTAGTGCGCGTAGACCTGGTCCTGGTTGTGCTGGCTGTACTTGCGGATCGGGAACTCGCCCGCGTCCGGGTCCACGTCGAACCGGTCGTCGTCGAAGATCCGCTCCAACCGGGTGCGGTCCCGCGCGTTCCGCAACCTGCGCACCGCGTCCTGGACCGCCGTGTGCACCTGCGCCGCCGACGGCCGTCCCACATCCCCGTCCACCACCGCGAACGGCTTGGAAACGATCTCCAGCACCGGGCCGCTGTGGCCGTCGTCCAGCACGATGGAGAACTCCGGGGCGTCCACGATCACCTCGAAGTCGTTCGTGGTGTAGCCGCGCGGCAGCGAGAGGCCGATGTTGTGCAGCTCGCCTTCCAGCCCCATCGCGCCGCCGTTCAGGCCCGGGAGCTCGCCCGACACGGCGTAGTGGGACAGCTCGTACGCGAGCCGGTCCGTGTTCCGCACCGGTCGGCGCAGCGGCAGCCACTCCCGGTACGCCGCCCGGACCTCCTCTTCCGAGACCGTCCGCTCGGTGAGTTCGCGCATCCTCTTGCCCACCATGGCCACCTGGAGATCGGTGAGCTCCGCCGGGCGGTTGTCCCGCGGGGCGGCCGGGGCGGGACGCTCCCCGCCGTCCGCGTCCTGGCGGGCGGTGGCGTGCTGCTCCGGGGCGGTCACCTCGTCCGGGCCGGGACGGGCCGGGGTGGTGGTGCTCTCCGTCGACGGCCGGTTCGGGCGGGCGGTGGGGCGTTCGCCGCCGCGGGCCGGGCCGTCGCTGCTCCGGGCGGGGACGGTGCGGCCGTCCTGCTGGGGCGTGGCTTCGCCCTGCGTGCTCCGGTTCCCGGTGTTCGGCCTGCCCGACGTGGTGTCCGGCCTGGCGGTGGCGTCGGGGCGAGCTGCGGCGTCGGGTCGGACGGTCGCGTCCGGGCGGGCGTTGGTGCCGTGGCGGCCGGTGGTGTCCGGCCTGGTGGCGTCGGGACGACCGTTCGTGTCCGGGCGGGCCGCGTCCGGCTGTGCGGCCGGTGCGTCGGACCTGGTCGCCGCGGGCACGGCCTGCCGGGCCGCCGGGGCCGCGGGGTGGGCGGCGAACGGGGAGTCCGGCGTGCCGTCGCCGTCGCGGGCCGGGCCGGAATCCGGTGCGGCGCGGTTCTCGGACGCGGCCTGGTCTTCGGGGGTGGTGCGGGTTTCCGGCGTCGCCCGCTCTTCCAGCGTGACGCGGCTTTCCGGCGTCGCCTGGTTCTCCGGCGTGGTGCGGGTTTCCGGTGTCGCGCGAGATTCGGGGACGGCTCGGTCCTCTGCGGTCGCCCGGTTCTCCGGCTCGGCGCGGGTGTCGGACTCGGGGCGGGACTGCGCTTCCCGCGTCGAGCTCGGCTCGGTGGCGCGGGTTTCCGGGGTGGTGCGGGACCGCGCTTCGGCCTCGGGCCGGGAGTCGCCGCGCGATTCGGCCTCGGGCCGGGACTGGGCCTCGGTCCGCGACCCGGGTTCGGGCCGGGACTGCGCCTCGGCGCGCGACTCGGTCCCGGCGCGCGACTCGGTCTCGGTCCGGGACTGGCCTTCGGGGCGTGACTGGCCTTCAGGGTGCGCCGGGGCGTCGGTGCGGCCGCCGGAATCGGCGCGGGTTTCGGACGATCGGTGCTGGTCCGATTCCGCGCGGTTGGGAGCGGACCCGCCGTCCTGCTGGAGATCGGTGCGGGCCGCCTGCTCGTCCGCGCGCGCCGGTCCGGCGTCGTGCGCGACGGTCTGCGCTTCGCGCGAGGTGGTGTCCGGCCGGTCCGCGGCCTGGTCGAGGTCCGCGCCGGTGGTGCGGCCGTCGTCGGTCGCGTGCCGGGCGGGTTCGGCGGTCTGCGCGAAGGACGGCGAGCTCTCGCCGCCGGTCTGCGCGGCGCGAGCCGGGGCGTCGCCGAGGCCGGTGGATTCGGTGCGCGGCGCGCCGCCGGCCGCCCGGGTGGGCGAGCTCTGCGCGGTCGCGGCGGGTGCGCTGTCGGCTGCGCCGCGCGTCCCGCCGGATGCGGCCCCGCCGCGGGCCGCGCCGTCGGAGCGCCCGGCCCCGGAGTCGGCGCCCGTCGAGTGGTTCCCGGTGGCCGCGGGCTGGACCTGCGCGGTGGTGCCGACCGCCGGGCCGCTCGCCTCGGTGGAGCGCGCCGCCCCGCCCTGCTCGGTGCCGACCGGGGCCTCGCCGGAACGGGAGCCGCCGGTGCTCGCGTCGCCGTCGAGCCCCCGCGACTCGGTCCCGAAGTCGCCGGGCTGCGCGAAGAGCGTGCCGAGCTCCGCGCCGCCGGTGCCGACGATGCGGGACGAGCCGTCCTGGACGACCGCCGAGTCGCCGCCGGTGGTCCCGGCCTCCGCGCCCGCGCGGGCCGCGTCCTGGTGCAGGACCGTTTCGTAGGACGGCGGTTCCGCCAGGACCGTCGCGTAGGACGGCGGGGCGACGTCGGTCGTCGCGGAGCGGTCCGCGCCGCCGGTGCCCACCACACCGCCCTTGCGGTCGCCTGCGGTGGTGCCCGCATCGGAGTTCGTGTCCGAGCCGCGCCCGGCGGTCCCGTCGGACACCGTGCCGCCGGACGTCGTCGTGCCGGAGTTCCCCCCGATGCCGGCGTTTCCGCCGATGCCGGAATTTCCGCCGACGCCGGAATTTCCGCCGACACCGGAATTTCCGCCGACACCGGAATTCGTGGGCGCACCGGAGCTCACCGCGGAGTTCGCCGCCGCACCCGAGTTCGCACCGGCGTGCGCCGCCGCACCCGAGTTCGTCCCGGAATCCGCGTCCGCCCCGGTCTGCACGCCCGCGTCGGAGCGCGCGTCCGCCCCGGTCTTCGCATCCGCGCCGGAGTACGAGTCCGCGCCCGTCTTCGCCCCCGCACCGGAGTCCGCGTTCGCACCGGTCTTCTCGCCCGCACCGGCGTCGACGGCCGACTCGGACTTCACATCCGCAGCGGAGTCGATGGCCGAACCGGACTTCACGTCCGCGCTGGAGGCCGGGCCGTTCGCGGCCGTCTCCACGCCGCCGCTCTTCCGGTCCCCGGCGCCGGTCCCGTCGTCGCCGGTCCGCTCCGCGCCGCCCTTGCCGTCCGATGTGGACTTCCCGGTGTCCGCCGGCCCGAGGATCTCCAGCGCCTCGGGCCCGGGGATCTGCAGCGTGCCGGGCCCGTCGACGGCACCGGGGGAGGTGGTGCCGCCCCCGGTGTTCTTGCCGCCGCCGAGGCCGCCGCGGGCGAACGCCCCGAACATGCCGTCGGAGGCGACGCCGCCCTTGTCCCCGCTGGCCAGGTAGACGAGCGGGTTGCTGCCCGCGACGGAGACGATCTGCGCCGCGCCGTCGGCGAAGCGCCCGAACGCCATCTGCCCGCGGGTGAGGGTCTTCTCGGGCAGCTGGTCGCTCGGGCCGCGGAGCTTGTTGGCCTGGGCGATGTTCTTGTTCATGCCCGTGATGACGTCGTCGACGCTCTTCGCGATGCCGCGCACCGCTCCGGCGGCGGCACCGGAGGCGGCGCCGCCGATCGCGCCACCGATCATCATGCCCTTGATGGACTCGGTGTTGATGTTGTCGCGGTAGCCGGTGGCCTTCTGGATGCCCTGGATGCTCGCGTCGAGCCCGCCCATCACCCCGGCGCCGATCGCGGCGCCCGCCGCGGGGTACTTGCCGAGCTGCCAGGCCTGGGAGCCCGCGGCCTTGGCCCCGGCCTGCCAGCCACCGGCCTTGATGGCCTGCGGGACGCGCGCGAGCTGCTTGACGATGTTCTGCGCGATCTGCTTGATCAGTTCCCGCAGCAGCGCGGTGATGCCCACCCGCGCGGCGGCGAGCACCGCGGGGACCATGAACGCGCCGAACAACGAGGCGATCAGCGAGATGACGGTGGCCAGCGTCATCGCGGTCATCGCCACGAAGAGGATCTTGTTCTTCTGGATGTCGGCGGCCGCGTCCCTGGCCTTGCTCGCGAGGTCCGAGGCGACCGCGACCTGCTCCTCCAGGTAGCCGGGCAGCTTGTTCGAGACGTAGTCCACCGTGGAATCAGCGGTCTCGCCGCGCATCGAGGTGGCGATGTCGCCGCCCGCCGCGGTCAGCCGCTGCCGGGTCTCCTCGGCCCGTTCGGCGTACTTGCTCAGCGCGTCGTGCAGTGCTTGGAGGCCGCCTTCGCTGCCCTCGGGCCACTCCATTCCGAGGGTGATCTTGAAGAACTTCTGCAGCCGGTCCGGCAGTTCCGTGGTCTCGTAACGCCCGCTCAACGCTGTCGCACCAATCATGTGAATCGAGTTGATGACTGCACTACGTTCGAATGAGCCGGGTGAATGAGATCGGGCACGACGAATGGGGCCGCGCAACGGTGGCGCGGCCTCGTCGGGCTGTTCCCGCGGAACTTCATGTCGAAGGAGGCGACGGCCACGCTACCTAACCGGAGGGGCATCCGTTCTGAGGGATGGCCGAGGTGGCCTGCGGTGCTGGAATAATCGGGGCGCGCGGAGAAGTGCCAGTTCAGCGGACGTTTTAGGCCGATTATCGACGCCGGTGCACCGGTCCGGAATGTTGCGCGGGCACGGATCGGCGGTCTTCTCGCGCGGTGCGCGGTCGTATGCGTTCTTCCGGAAGGATCAATGCGCATTCGGCCATCTCGCCGATCCGGAGTGGCTCATCCAGGTCGCGAACGGTCCACCGATCCTCGCCTTTCCGGCCGAGCGCAGATTGGTCGTGAACCGTCTGGTTTCGAAAATAATGGATGCGGATCCGATGCGAAACGGCCGATCAGGGGGATGGCTGTCGCTGATTGCGATAACAATCAATCGGCCGGTTGATTCGTGCTCCGCTGATTCAGGGATTCGGCGGAAGACCTCGGCTGAACGGATTCGGGGCTGGGCCATTGCGCGCAGCGCATCGTGATCATGAACACATTGGGCCGAACGGCGGTATGGAGGATTACGCACCGAGGTCGGACGTGTGCGAGCCGCAGGTATCGCCCGGATCGGCGGTGCCTGCGGCTCGGTGCGGGTGGTCGGCGGATCAGGACTCCGGCTGCTCGCTCCGCTCGCGGCGGGGCAGGCCGAGGCGGCCCTTGGTGGCGGCCAGCATGATCAGGCACAGCACGGTCATCGCGATCAGCGCGTCGACCTCGCCCTCCGAGCCGAACGCCGCGACCTTGAGTCCGGAGGCGGTGTTGATGCCGGCGTGCGCGATCACCACTGCGAGCAGGCTGCCCCGCGAGAAGTTCCAGACGTTGCCCATCGCGATGCAGAGGACGACCACCAGCATCACGTAGATCGGGATGGACATGCCCGCCTGCGAGGTGCCCTGGATCTCCCACAGCGGCGCGTGCCACACGGCCCAGATGATGCCGAGCACCACGTTGGAGGCGAACGGCGACAGCGCGGACTGGAGCCGGGGGAGGGCGTAACCGCGCCAGCCGAGCTCTTCGTTGCCGCCGCCGACCAGGGCGATGAACAGGAACGTGGTGGGAGCGCTGAGCAGCGCGGCCTGCAGCGCGGTGTCGTCGATCTGCCCGCCGCGCAGCAGCAGGTGGAACATCCCGGAGATCATGATGAACAGGCCGGGGACCAGCGCGAGCAGGTAGGGCAGGACGCCGCCGCGCCGCAGCGGGGAGTACCGCCGGAACATCGCGCCGACGCCCGCCTTGCCCTGCGTCGCCGCCGTGACGATCACCGACGCGGCCGCCGGGCCGAAGCTACCGGCCACCACGAAGGCCATCGGGTCCACGCCGGGGACCAGTTTGCTCGCGAACCAGATCGACCAGGAGAGGCCGAAGGCGAGGAGGAAGTAGGCGGCGAGGCCGCGGGCCGGGAGGGTCCTGGTGCGGGCCAGGTCGCCGGAGTCGGAGGGGAGCTGCCGCTGGGGCGCATCGGTGATCATGCCGGAACCATACACTGTAGGAGAGTTCTCCTACAACGTATGTCTTGATTATGCTGGACCTATGCCCGACACACCTCCGGAACCGCACGTGGACAGCGTCTTCTACCGCCCGCAGCGCAAGCGCCGCACCGAGTCACCGCTCAGCAGGGAGCGCATCGTCACCGCGAGCGTCGCGCTGCTCGACCGGAACGGGGCGGGCGCGCTGACCATGCGCAAGGTCGCGGCGGAGCTGGACGTGCACGCGACGAGCCTCTACTGGTACGTGCAGCGCCGCGAAGACCTCATCGACCTGGCGCTCGACCACGTGCTGGCCGGGCCCGCGAACGATCTCCCCGGCGCGGACGTGCCCTGGGACGACGTGGTGTTCCGGGTCGCGAAGCAGTACTACGACGCGTTCGCGGCGCACCCGTGGGCCGCCGGGTTCGCGGGCACGCGGCCGCTGATCGGGCCGAACGCGATGGCGCTGGCCGGGCGGATCATCAGCGCGCTGGAGGAATCCGGCGGAGCGGAGCAGGACCGGATGACCGCCGCCACCGCCCTCTCGCAGCAGGTCCTCGGCGCGGCCACGACCGCCGTCGTCGCGCGCGGGTTGTCGAACGCGCCCGCGGAGGACTACGCCGCCGCGGTGGGCACGCCGGAGACGCTCGGCATCTGGCTCCCGTCCTTCGACGACGTGCTGACCCTGCTGGTCGACGCCATCCGCACCCGCCTGGCCCCCACCGGAACCACGAGCTGAACAGGACGCGAGCCGACCACTACGCGAGCCGCCCACAGCACCACCGCCCGCAACCCAGTCTTGTCAGCGGCACAGCCGCTGAGCCCAGCGACCACCTGATCAACCGGCACCGCAGCGGGTTCTCAGCGGTCTTCTCGCGAGGACAGCGTTTTCGCATGTGGCGGAGCCACCTGCGAAAACGATCCCGCAGCGAGAAGACCGCTGAGGTTCCGCCACCCCCGCCACTAAGCAGCAGAAGCAGCAGAACCGGCAATAGGTTGCAGGTTCCACCAGGTTAGGCGGCGCCAGGCCCACTCCAACGGCCCGTAGCGGAAGTGCGCGAGCCACAGCCTGCTCCACACCGCCTGCACCGCGATGACCGCGACGGCGAACCCGAGCATCGTCCACCAGGAGGTGGAGTCCGCCAGCCCGATCAGCCGCCCGGCGCTCACCATCAGCAGCGTCGCGCTCACGTAGTTGGTCAGCGCCATCCGCCCCAGCGGTTCCAGCACCGCGGCGATCGGCTTCCCGGCCCGGGTCCGGAGCAGCAGGGCCAGCCCGCTGCTGTACGCGGCGGCCAGGCACAGCCCCGCGAGCACCGTGGTCAGCGCGAACCCGAGGTCGCGCGGGCCGTGGAGCTGGGTGAGCAGCGCGGGCACCGCCAGCGCCGCCGACACCGCGAACACGACCACCAGCTGGTTCCGCCGGGCGTGCAGCGTCTGCGGGATCTCGTAGCGGGCGAGGGCGTAGCCGAGCACCAGCGCGCCGGGCACCGGGCTGACCGGGATCAGCAGCGCCACCAGCAGTGCCGCCCACCGCGGCGCGAAGCTCAGCGGCAGCAGGAGCGCGACTCCGAGCACGCCGTAGAACAGCAGGTATTCGCCGGGGTGCAGCAGCTGGTGCAGTCCGCCGAGCGGGAACAGCACCGCCAGCCGGCGGGCCAGCAGCAGCCGCGGCCGGGGGTGCTTGCGGGCGGCGCGCTGCAGGAAGATGCCGAAGCCGATCCCGAACAGCAGCGCGAAGATCACGTTGAACCGGTACTGCACGAACAGGTCCAGCGCGCGCCGCACCGGCGCCTCGACGCCGCCGACCTCGCTCGGCATGCCCAGCACGTGCGGGACGTTCACCAGCAGGATGCCGAACAGCGCGAAGCCGCGGAGCGCGTCGAGCGTCGTCACCCGCTGCCCGGAGGAACCGCCGGGCGCGGGGGTGGCGGTGGGCACCGGGACGGCGATGGGCACCGTGTCCTGCGCGCCCGGTCGGGGGAGCCGCCGGGTGGCGGACCAGGGGTCGGCGCCGGGGTGCGGGGCGCTGTCTCGCATCGGATCACTTCTTCGCGGCTCGGTTTCCGGGAACCGAGCGCGTCGTCCGCCCGGCCCGAGCCAAGTTAGGGATCCGCGGCGCCGCGGTGATCACCTTCCGAGCCGATCCCGGCTACGACTTTCGGGTATCGCCGGGAAACGGCCCGGTCGCCCGCTCGGCGAGCAGGTGGGCCGTTCCCGTTCGAGCGCCGAGCCGGTCAGGGGAGCCAGGAGTCGAAGTCGGCGCCGCCCACGACGAACCGGCCGAACTGCTCGGCGAACTCGTCGACCTTGCGCGCGTTGTGCGCGGCCACCGCGGCGGGGTCGGCGGGCAGCGGTTCGCGGACGCCGACGAACACGCTGTACAGCGGCACCGGCTGCGCGCCGCGGCCCAGTTTCGCCTCGTAGGTGCCGAGCCCCAGGCCGATCTGCGCGATGCCGCGTTCGGCGCCGGTGCGCACCGCCTCGTACATCAGGACCTTGAAGTAGTCCGCGCGGTTCGGCAGGTCGTAGTCGAAGCCGACGACGCGGGAGAAGATCTCGTCGCCGCGCCGGTAGCGCAGCGCGAACGCGGCCGGCCTGCCCTCGTCCTCGACGAGCAGCACCGAGCTGTCCGCGGACAGGTGCCGGGCCTGCCGGTCGTACACCTCCAGCGCCCGGTCGAGGCTGTACCAGGTGTGGCCGTACTTCTGCATGAGCGCGTTGTTCAGCGGGGCGATCACGTCGACCACCTCGGCCAGCTCCACCTCGCGGATGGTGCGGCCGCTCTCGGCGAACTCGCGCAGCTCGCGGCGCACCCGGGTGCGGCGGTTGCGCGGCAGGTGGGCGAGGTAGTCGTCGAAGGACCAGTCGGTGCGCAGCACGTTCTCCACGTCCTGCAGCACCACGACCGGTTCGGCGTCCTCGTGCGCGCGGGCGACCTCCAGCGCCTGGTCCAGCGGCAGGAACAGGTAGCCGAGCAGGTGCGCGCCGCGGTCCACCGCCCAGGTCAGGGTGTCGGCGGTGAGCGCCTCGACGGCTTCGGCGCGGTCGGCGGCGGGCAGCCCGGGGCGCACCGGCAGCTGGCCGCGGAACTCCGACCAGCCCGCGCCGAGCACGTACGGTTCCCGCTCGTAGGCCTGCGCCCGTTGCTCGTCGACGATGCCGTCCAGCAGGAAGGTCGGGGCGTAGAGGCGGTGCGGCGGTTCGGTGAACGCGTAGGTCTCCAGCCCGGCCACCGGTCCGTCGTCGTCGGTGGCGATGAGGTGGCGGGCCGCGCCGGTGGCGGGCAGCTCCTCCTCGCGCACGCCCAGCCAGCCCGACGCCGAGTAGGTGGTGCCCCGCTCGCGGAGGGAATCCCACGCCTGCCCCGGAACGTCGTCGGCGCGGTGGTAGGCGGTCAGCTTCATCGGTCGTCCTTCTGCGGTGCGGCGGTGGTGGGTCGTCAACTCTTCCAGATGGGCCGCGACGCCGTCCTCGTCGTTCCCGGCGATGATCAGGTCGGCGGCGCGCAGCACGTCGGGTGCGGCTCCGGCGACGGCGACGGCGGTGCCCGCGACCGCGAACATGCCGAGGTCGTTGGGGGCGTCGCCGAAGCAGGTGGCCCGGTCCGGCGTGGTGCCGCGCCGGGCGAGCACCCAGCGCAGCGCGGTGCTCTTGTCCGCGCCGGGCGCGGAGAACTCCAGCAGTCCGGCGGTCGAGGAGGTGCAGCCGATGCCCAGCCCGGCGGCCACGTCCCGGCCGATCTCGGGCGGGCAGCCGACGACCATCAGGCACAGCACGCCGGAGTCCGCCGGCACGACCGCGGCCCGCCGCACCCGCGCGGTGGCGCTGGCCAGCACGTCCGGCCAGTCCGGGGACAGCACCCGGTCCTCGACCCGGTCCAGCGCCCACCTCGCCTCCGGGCAGCGGCGGGTCAGCTCGGCGACCGCGGCGGCGGCGAGCTCGGCGGGCAGCGCGGCGATGCGCAGCACCCGGCCGGTCGCGACGTCGGCGACCACCGCCCCGTTGGAGCAGATCAGGTCGCCCGCGGCGCCCACGTCGCGGAGCACCTCGCGGGCGCTCCGCAGCGGACGGGCGGTGGCGTACACCAGGTGCACGACGTGCGCCGCGGCCCGCAGGGCGCGCGCGGACCGCTCGGACAGCGAGCCGTCCGAGCGCAGCAGGGTGCCGTCGAGGTCGGTGGCGACCGCCTCGACGCCCGGTTCAGCCGGCATCGCCCCGCCCGATCCCCCTGGCCAGCGCGGCCGGATCGGCGGTGCGGCTGCGCACCAGCACCGGGCCGGTGCCGTCGAGCCGCGCGAACAGGCCCCGGTTGGTGTCCCGGATGCGGCCGCGCAGCCGCAGCGCGAACCACAGGATCGAGCGCGGGCCGACGACGCTGGTGAACGTCTCCCGGTTGCCGGACGCCCACAGCTCCTCCTGCCGCACGTACCGGGTGAGGGTGCGGCGCAGCAACCGCGGCCAGGACACCCGCAGCGGCGGGTCGAGCCACACGACGCAGTCCGCCGCGGCGGCGAAGGAATCCACCGCCGCCGCGTACTGCCCGTCCACCACCCAGCTCGGCGAGCGCAGCAGTTCCGCGAGCTCCGCGCGGAACTCCTCCGCCGGCCGGGGCGTCCAGTCCCGCTGCCAGTACAACCGGTCCAACTCCACGTGCCGGGCACCGGCGGTGGACGCGAACTCCGCGGCGAACGTCGTCTTCCCGCTCGCCGAGCCGCCGAGCACCCACACCCGGCGCGGTGGTGCGGTGGTCATCCGGCCGCCGGTGCGTGGAAGCGGTGCGCGACGATGGCGGCGTAGCGGTGGTAGTGCCACTGCTCGAAGCCGAGGTGGCTCTCGCCGTAGATGCCGAGGTCCGCGTTCTCGAAGACCTCCCAGCCGTCGCGGGCGACGATCCGCTCCATCTCCGCCAGGCCCGGGTAGTAGCCGCAGGCCCGCTCCTCCGGGTTGAGCCCGATCAGCCAGTCCGCGAAGAAGATGCCGCCCGGCGCGACCATGCCCATCGCCTGGTCGAACAGCGCCTGCAGCGTGTGGTGCCGGTTCGGCGGCATGGACCACAGCCCGCTGCCCATCACGAACTGGAAGTCGCCGTTCGCGGGCAGCGTCATGTAGTCCTGCTCGACGATGGTGCAGCGGTCTTCCAGCCCTTCGTCGGCGAGCCGCTTGCGCAGCCCCACCACCTCGTGCTTGCCGTCGACGAGGTCGAGCTCGCCGCCGTCGAGGAACAGCTCGTCGGTCTCCACCCCGACGACCTCCCAGCCGGCGCGCAGCAGCGGCAGCGCGAACTTCCCGTCCGAGGCGCCGAGCACGCACGCCCGCGGCCGCACCTCCCGCGCGTACCTGCCGGTGGGCAGGTAGCGGGACATGGCGGGGAAGTAGGTGAAGTAGGGCGCCCAGTAGCTGCCGCGGTCCACTTCCAGCGGCGGGTTCAACGTCTGTTCCAACATCGCGTATCCCTCTCGATCATCAGGCGTTCTTGCCGCGTGTTCTCGGTCTGTGTCTTGTCAGCGGCGGACCCGCTGAGCAGTGACCGGCTTGAGCGAGGTGACCACCGGCGGGTTCTCAGCGGCCTTCTCGCGAGGACGGCGATTTCGCTGTGGGCATACATGAGAAATCGATCCCGCAGCGAGAAGGCCGCTGAGGTTCCGCTACCGGACCCGCTACGCAGATCACCCGACAGAAACGCCGCTCTCGTCGATGGCGCTGTTGCGGACGTTGCCCCAGCGGCGTTCCGCGGCTTCGTGGATGTACCAGATGTCGTCCTCGGTGAGCAGCTTCGACACCACCTCGGGGTAGGCCTCCTCGAAGAACGTGTACGGCGGGGTGTTCTCCTTGCGGGAGTGGTAGTCGAGCTTGTCCTGCCCGTGCTCGCGGGCGACGCCGGTGCCCGGGTGGTAGGTGAGGATGTTCGGGCTCGCCATGATCAGCAGGTCGTCGTCGATGAGCAGCCCGATCTGCTCGATGGTCTCGGCGATGGTGTCCCGGTCCTCCCCGTCGAGGCCGAACAGCACGGAGCTGCCGACCCGGATGCCGTGGTCGCGGATCGTCTCCAGCGCGGCGCGGACCTTGCCGACCCACGGTTCCGGGTTGCGGCGCAGCAGGTTCTTCTTGACGTGCTTCATCACCTGTTCGGACATCGATTCGATGCCGATGTAGATGTAGGTGCACCCGGCTTCGCGCATCAGGTCGAGCCCGGCGGCGACCTCGTCCCGCTTGGCCTTGTTCAGCACCACGTCCACGGTCAGCTGCGCGCCCCACTCCAGCCGTCGCAGCGGGCGGTGGGTTGCGGCGAGTTCGAGCAGGTCCCGGCAGAACTCGTTGATGGCCGTCCAGTTGCCGCCCCAGAACACGGGGTCGTCGAAGAACACGGCCTCCGCGCCCCAGTCGGCGAGGGTGCGCACCCGGCGTGCCACCTCCTGCGATTCGGTGATCGCGAACCGGGTGGGGAGCCGCTTCATGGCGCTGCTCTCCGAGCAGAAGGTGCACTTGAACGGGCAGGCGTCCAAGGTCATCATGTGCGCGGTCCGGCTGCCGTGCGGCGAGGAACCGGCCTGCTCGAACACGCCGAAGCGGGCCCGGATGGAGAAGGCCTCGTACGGCGACGGCAGTTCGGACCGGCTCAGCGCCCGGCCGCGAACCGGTTGCAGCAGCGCGTCGCGGGCGCCGAAGCCGACGATGGTGCCGACCCCGGCCAGGTCGGCGCGGGTGGCGGCCAGCGGTGCCAGCGCGTCCATCACCGCGTCGACGTCGGTCGGGCCGAAGCCCGGTTCGGACACCAGCCCGATCGCCTGCATCAGCAGGTCGAGCAGCGGTGCCCCGTCCCCGGCGACGACGAAGTCCACCACCCGGTCGCTGCGCCCGTCGCGCTGCACCTCGACGGTGCTGCTCCAGGACAGCTGGAGGAGGCCGGAGCCGCGTTCCTCCCGGATGGTCTCGTCGGCGTGCCTGCCGCCGAGCACCACCAGGCAGTCGGGCACTTCCCGCTTCGCCACCGCCGCCATCTCCAGCGCGTACCGGTGGCCCGCGGACACCGAGCTGAGCAGCAGCACCTTCGGCCGCAGCGCGCGCAGCTGGGCGAGGAACGAGCTGCGCGCGCTCGCGTCCCAGATGCGCGGATCGAAGATCTTGCCGTCGGTGGTGGAGTTCTCCGCGGCCAGCCCGGTGCGCGGTCCGGATCGGGCCCGCCGGTAGGTGACGTCCGGGTAGTGGCCCCAGTCCGGGTAGACGTCGTCCACGTCCGGTTCGGGGGACGGCCCGGTCGCGCGCCGGTGCACGGATCGTTCGACGGTGCTGATCAGGGCGGAGTACAGGCACATCGGGTCGCCGGGGTAGGCGACCTCGCCGCCCCGGTTGGTCGCCACCGGCACCAGCGAGGCCAGCACCGGGAAGCGCAGCGCCGCCTCCCGGTCGCCGCCCGCTGCGGTGAACTCGGTGCGGCGCCGGTGCAGCCGGTCGACGAGACCGGGGTCCGGTTCGGCGGGTTCCGGTCGCTGCACCAGCGGTTCGCGCACGACTACGTCCACTTCGGACTCCCCTCGGCGGTTCGGGCCGGAGCGGTCACAGCGCGGTGATCAGGTCGCGCACCTCGGCCGTCGCGGCGGGGGAGTCCACCGTCGTGGTGGAGTCGCCGAGCTTGCGGTAGGCGAAGGTGGTCAGGCACGCGCGGGCCACGTCGGCGAATTCGGCTTCGGCCTTGGTGTCGGCGAACCGGTCCAGGGCGGCGGTGTCGCCCGCGGCGGCGGCCTCGCGGACGCCGCGTTCGACGTCGACGAGCTCGCGCACCGCGGCCTGCGCGGCCTCCGGGGTGTCCGGCAGCGCGGGCAGCGAACCCGAGGTGACGGTGCCCGCGGTGACGGAGCGGGCGAGGTCGATCTCGTTGTCGTAGAAGTGGAACGTGCCGGACTGGTGGATGTAGGGGCCCGGTTCGACGCCGAGCAGCGCGGCCGCCCACTGGTGCATCAGCATGAACAGGAAGCCGTCGTAGGGCAGCACGGTGAGGGCCTGCTGCGCGCGCATCACGGTGAGCCAGGTCAGCCGGTCCTCGCGCAGGAACAGCTGCACGCCCACCGCGCACGGGTATTCGCGGGACCGGCGGAAGTTGTCGGCGGGTTCGAGGACCAGGCCGAAGGTGCGGCGGTGCGCCGGGTCCTGCCGGATGCGTTCGACGATGGCGCCGACCTGGTCGCCGCCCGCGGCGGTGATGAGCCGGTGGCCGAAGGCGCCGCTGAGGGTGTGCTGGTCGTCGGAGTACTCGTGCGCGCCGCGCCGGTAGTGCGCGGGGGTGTCGACGTCGTTGCGCCCGTCCAGCGACCAGGCGAGCAGGCCGAAGCAGTACGGGAGGTTGACCGGCAGCGCCGAGCTGATCGCGAGCGACTTCCTGGGGTCGCGGACGCGGAAGGAGTGCGCGATCAGTTCTCGGTACGGTCGGTCCTTCTGGCCGAAGTCCGATGCCTTGGAGTGCGGGTCGCGCACCGAGGGGACGGAGGCTCCGCCGTCGAGGACCTCGCGGAGGCCGCTGGTGTAAGCGTCGGCGAAGGAATCGAATTCAGGCACTGTGCTCCACTCGAGGCCGTGGTGGACCCTCCGCACGCCTGTCCGCACCCGTCGGCACGGCGGGAAACCGCCGGTCGGGGGCGCGGGCATTGTGGCGAGAATGGTTGTTTCGCCATTCAGCCACAAGGAGGAGGGATCGGAGATTACGTGCACGAACTGATGTGCTCGGGCCGATGGGATGAACCCCGGCTGGTCTCGATTCCAGCACCCGAGCACTGGTGAGATTACCAGGATTCTCATGCCGTGCAAGCAGTTCATTGCAGTCGCACGCACCGTGACTACCGGGCGAAACGGGCGCAGCAGACAGGTCGGGCCTGGCGCGATGGGCTGGTTGTGAACACTGTGAAAATCAGTCCTATGGTCACGCAGCTCAATTTGTGGCAGTTCTCGCTGATCGCGTCGTGATGTGACCGATATCAGTACTGCTGATCATCCGGCGGAAGTGGCGCCGACATTGTTGCTTCGGCAATGAAAATGTCGTGAAGATTGCTTGCGGCACATATTTGAGCCGTGCTAGCTTCGCTCCTCGTGATCATCTTCGCAGTTCAGGCGGACCAGCAGGGTCAATTCGACGCCGGACTGCCTCCCACCGGGTGCGGAGACCGCGGCCCGTCGTCGAACCCGCGAGTCCGGACCGGGAACCGCTGATCGGCAGCCCGCGAGCGCGCGCAGGCACCGGAACCGCCCGGGGCCGCCCGGAAACCGCCCGGGACCGCCCAGAACGGCTCCGTCCCGCGCCACCCGAGAGGAGAGACCGTGCCCGACACCACCTCCCCGCCCGCCCCGGACCCGGCGCTGCTGCCCTCCGCCGAGGACGTGCGGTTCTACGCCGAACACGGCTGGTACCTGTCCCCGAAGCTGCTCACCGACGACGAGGTCGGCACCCTCGTCGAGGCCAGCGAGCGCTACTACGCGGGCGAACGCGACCGGGAACTGCCGCACCACCCGGCGAAGCTGTCCTACTGGACGCCCGCCGACGGCGACGTGCAGCGCAACAACGACTACATCCACTACGAGAGCGACGCGATCGCCGAGATCCTGCGCAAACCCGAGATCGCGGCCACCGCGGCGCGGCTCGCGCAGGTCGACCTGATCCGGATGTTCCAGGCCACGCTCATCTACAAGCCACCGCAACCCGACGAGAAGTCGAACATCGTGCCCTGGCACTTCGACAAGTACTACTGGGCGTCCTGCAGCTCCGAGGACCTGATCACCGCGTTCATCCCGTTCCACCACTGCGACGAGACCCTCGGCACCCTCACCGTGGTCGACGGCAGCCACCGGTGGTCGGAGTTCCGCGGCTGGGACAGCCGCCGGGGGCACGCCGCCGTCGAAGGCGACCAGCAGCGCGAGCACCTGCTCACCGAGGCGTCCCGGCGCAACGGCGCCGAGGTGGTCAAGCTGCCGATGACGATCCCCCAGGGGCACATGACCTTCCACCACTGCCGCCTCTACCACGGCAGCGGGCCGAACCTCGGCGACCGGCCGCGCCGGGCCATCTCGATGCACCTGCAGGACGGCTCGAACGCCTACCGGGACCACCGGCTGGCCACCGACAGCAGGCAGACCACCTACAAGCACGACGAGCTGGTGCGCCGCACCGCCGACGGCGTGCCCGACTACGCCGACCCCGAGTTCTGCCCGGTGCTGTGGCAGGAAGGCCGTGCCGGCGCATGACCGCGACCCGCTTCGCCCCGCCGGTCCGGCTGTCGCCGCGGACGCGCATCGGACTCGGCGCCGCCGTGGTGGTGCTGACCTACGCCTACCTGATCGCGCTGCGGCCGACGTCGGAGCACGGCGTCGGCGGCTCGGCGGCGCTGCTCGCGCTCGTCGGCTACCTGCTCGGGTCGCTGCTGGTCGTCAGCGGTGCCATGGCGCGGCTCTCGACGTCGACGGTGACGCTGTTCCCGGTGGCCATCACGCTCAACATCGTGATCGGCCAGGTGGTGCGGATCAGCGGGCTGCCGGTGCACCTGGACTCGATCGGCACCGTGCTCGTCGGGGCGCTCGCCGGGCCCGCCGCGGGTGCGGCCTGCGGGGCGCTGTCGAGCATCACGGTCGGCATGACGATCAACCCGGGTTCGCTGCCGTACGCGGTCACCGCCGCGTCCGTCGGCATGCTGGTGGGCCTGTTCGCCCGGTTCGGCCTGTTCCGCCGGGTGCCGACGGTCGTCATCGCCGGAGTGGTGATCGGGGTGGTCGCCGGGATGGTGTCCGCGCCGACCACCGCGTTCGTGTTCGGCAACGCCAGCGGGCAGCTGGGGCAGTCGGTGGTGATCGGGACCTTGCAGGCCTACGGCAGCAGCATGGTGGAGGCCGCCACCATCAACGGGCTCATCGCCGATCCGCTGGACAAGGTGGTGGTGTGCCTGCTGGCCTACGCGGTGCTGTCCGCGCTGCCCGCCCGGCTGCGCCAGCGGTTCCCGTTCGCCCGGGAGCACCGCGTGTTCGGCCGGGACCGGCTGGAGGTGGGTGCGTGAGCGCGGCGCTGTTCTTCCAAGAGGGCGGTTCTCCGGTGCACCGGCTCAACCCGGTGACGAAGCTGGCGCTGGCCCTGACCGTGACGACCGCGGCGTTCGCGCTGCCGGTGTTCTGGGCACCGCTGCTGCTGGTGCTGCTGGTGCTGGTGCCCGCCGTGCTGGTCGCGGGGGTGGGGCGCGGCTACGCGCGGCTGCTGCCGCTGTTCGCCGCGCCGCCGGTCCTCGCGGTGTTCCTGCTGCAGGGCCTGTTCTTCCCGGAGGGCACCACGGTGCTCGCCGAGTTCGGGCCGGTGTCGGTCACGGCCGAGGGGCTGTCGTTCGCGGCGCTCACCGCGCTGCGGCTGGTGGCGATGCTCGGCGCGTTCCTGTTCCTGCTGCTCACCACGCACCCGGGCGCGTTGATGAGCGCGATGGTCGAGCGCGGCCTGTCGCCGAAGACGAGCTACGTGGTGTCGGCGACGCTGCAGATCGTGCCCGCGTTCCGCACCCGCGCGCGGAACGTGCTGCGCGCCCAGCAGGCCCGCGGCCTGGACACCACCGGGTTGCGGCGGCGGCTGCGCGCGCTGCTGCCGCTGGTGGGGCCGCTGCTGCTGGGTTCGCTGGCCGACCTGGAAGCGCGTGCCGTGGCGATGGAGGCGCGCGCGTTCGGCGCCGCCCACCGCCGGACCGCGCTGCTCGCCCTCGCCGATTCCCCGGCGCAGCGGGCGGCGCGGGTGCTCATGGCGGTGGTCGCGGTGGCCGCCGTCGTCGCCAACGTCGTCGGAGTGGCCCGGTGATCGAGTTCGAGGACGTCCGCTTCACCTACCCGGAGAGCACCGGGGTCGCGCTGCGCGGCATCACCCTGACCGTGCCGGAGGGCCAGGTCTGCGGCGTGGTGGGCGCGGGCGGCGCGGGCAAGTCCACCTTCGCGGCGGCGGTCGCGGGCATGGTCCCGCACGTCACCGGCGGCGCGCTGACCGGAACGGTGCGGGTGGCGGGCAGAGCGGTGGCCACCACCCCGCTCGCCGAGGTCGTCACCGAGGTGGGCCTGGTGGTGCAGGACCCGTTCAACCAGATGTCCGGCGCCAAGTTCACCGTCCGCGAGGAGCTGGCGTTCGGCCTGGAGAACCTCGGGGTGCCGCGGGACGAGATGGTGCGCCGGATCGACGCGGTGCTCGCCGAGCTCGGCATCGCGCACCTCGCCGACCGCTCCCCGTTCGCGCTCTCCGGTGGCCAGCAGCAGCTGGTGGCGATCGGCGCGGTGCTGGTGATGCGGCCGCGGGTGGTGGTGCTGGACGAACCGACCTCGCAGCTCGATCCGGCGAGCGCCGCGCTCGTGTTCGGCGCGCTGGCGGCGCTGCGCGCGTCCGGGATCACCGTGGTGCTGGTGGAGCACCGGGTGACCGGGCTGGTCGAGCTGGCGGACCGGGTGCTGGTGTTCGCCGACGGCGCGATCGCCCTGGACGGCACCCCGCAGGAGGTGTTCACCGACGAGCGGCTGGCCGGTTTCGGCGTGTCCGCCACCCGCTACACCCGGGCGGCCCGGCTCGCCGCCGAACGCGGCGCGTGGCCTGCGGACCGGCCGCTGCCGGTGCTGTTCGAGGAGGCCGCGGCCGGGTTCGCCGCGCCCGAGCCGATCAGTCCCCGATGACCGCCGATGCCCTGGATCCGAACGCGCCCCGGCTCTGAACAGGCGGCTCCCGTTGCCCGGTTCCGAATCCCGGTCCGTACGCCCCTGGCCCTGAACTGCCGGCTCCCGTTTCCCGGCCCGAATCCCCGGTCCGAATCCCCGGTCTGTACGCCCCTGCCCCGTACGCCCTTGGCTCCGAACGCCCCTGGCCCGAGTGCTCCCGGCATGAGTGCGCCCAACCCTGGATGCCCGAATTCTGAGTGCTCCCAGCCTTGAATGCCCCAGCCCTGAGTGCTCCCAACCCTGAGTACTCGCAACCCCGAGTGCTCCCCACCCCGAGTGCTCCCCACCCCGAGCGCTCACAGTCCCGAATGCCCCAACCCCGAATGCCCGACCCCGAATTTCGGTGGCACCGGGCGGAACGACGTGTCGAGGAGGCCCCGCCGTGCGGGTGGACATCCGGGTCGAGTCACTGACCCACGAGTACGACGAGCACGTGACCGCGCTGCGCGGGATCTCCACGACCGTGCGCCAGGGCGAGCGGGTCGCGGTCATCGGTCCCAACGGCGCGGGCAAGACGACGTTCGTGCAGCACTTCAACGGGTTGGCCCGGCCGACCGCGGGCCGCGTGCTGGTCGGTGACCTGGACACCGCCGAGCAGCCGATCGCGGCGCTCGCGGCGCGGGTCGGGTTCGTGTTCCAGAACCCCGCGGACCAGCTGCACGCGCGGACCGTCGCCGCCGAGGTCCGCTTCGGGCCGCGGAACCTGGGGCACCCGGCGCGCCAGGTGGAGGCGCAGGTGGCGGCCGCGCTGGCCGCGACCGGGCTCACCGACGTCGCCGACGCGCACCCGTACCACTTGGCGCCCGCGCAGCGGAAGCTGGTGGCGATCGCCTCGGTGCTGGCCATGAACACCCCGGTGGTGGTGCTGGACGAGCCGACCACCGGTCAGGACGCGTTCGCGCTGGACGTGCTCAGCGCGATCATCGCGGACCTCGCGGCGTGGGGGCGGACCGTCATCGCCACCACGCACGACATGGACTTCTGCGTGGAGAACTTCGACCGGGTGCTGCTGCTCACCGACGGCGAGCTGGTCGCCGACGGCGCGCCCGCCGAGGTCTTCACCGACACCGCCCCGCACCGCCTGCCGCAGCTCTTCCGCCTGGCCGGCTCGCTCGGCTGGGAATCCCGACCCACCACAGTGGACGATTTCGTAGCCACCCACACCACCCACCACAGGTGAATAGCCCATTCGCCCACTCTGGTTGGGCGGGTGGGCCATTCACCTGGTGGATGGGTGCCGGTTCGTGTCGGGTGAGTGGCCCATTCGCCCATTTTCGTTGGGCTGATGGGCCATTCACCTGGTGGTGAGCGGGGGCGCGCCGGAGTGGCGCGCCCCCGCTCCGCCTCCCGCGTGCGGGCCGGGTCGGGGTTTCCGGCGCCGCGACCTGCGGGAGGCCGCCCGGGACGGGAACGGGACGGGGAGAGGGGGCCCGTCCGCCCCGGGAGTCTTCAGCCGAACAGTCCTGGCTCGGGTCTCGGGAGTTCAGCGCGCAGCAGCTCGTTGC
This sequence comes from Saccharopolyspora sp. NPDC047091, assembly GCF_040643635.1. Classification (NCBI taxonomy): domain Bacteria; kingdom Bacillati; phylum Actinomycetota; class Actinomycetes; order Pseudonocardiales; family Pseudonocardiaceae; genus Saccharopolyspora; species Saccharopolyspora sp. NPDC047091. The sequence continues at coordinate 11,744 of NZ_JBEYUS010000037.1, read as the reverse complement.
AGCCGGTGCAGGTCGGCGCCACCACCCAGTCCTGTTCGGACGGATCCGCGGCCAGCTCCACCCCGGCACCGCACACCGCGACCGCACTCGGCTCACCACACCAACGACGACCCCGGAACGCGTGCCGCACGACATCCCCACCAGGACGCCAGAAATGCCGGTCAACCATCGGACACCGCCGCGCACTCCCGGCAGGCATCCCGGTCGAACGTGCCCTCCGGGCAGGCGCCGCGCCGCAGGTGCACCGGCCCGTACACGAACGCCCCGCACCACGCGGGCAACGCACCACCGTCGGACCGCCACACCACGTGCCACCGCGAATCCACCGGACCACACGACGCGGCCCAGATCGGAACATCCATCGCCCACCTCCGATGCAAGTTCAGGATTGATTCAGTGGCTGACACTGTCAGAATCTATTGCTGACAGAATCATTGAGCAAGATCCCTTTTCGGGTGATCCACCTGGTGTGCGCATGATCGTTAGGCTTGGTCCATGTCGACAGCTCGCCGCAGGCAACTAGGTTCTTGGCTCGTCAAGCTGCGCAAGCAGTCCGGCTGCGACGTCGGGGAAGCGAGCCGGGCGCTCGGCTGCTCCGAATCCAAGATCCGGCACCTCGAAGCGGGCCGGTCCAAGGTCAAGAAGGCCGAGCTCGACCTGCTGGTGGAGCGCTACGGCGCGCCCGCCGAAGTGCGTTCCCAGCTGGAGGAAACTCGGCTGCACACCGAGGAACGCGGCTGGTGGGAGTCCTACCGCGTGCCCGAGTGGTTCGCACCGTTCGTCGACTTCGAGTCGTTCGCGACGGAGGCGGCGTGCTTCGAACTCGACCTGATCCCGGGGCCGCTGCAAACCGAGCGCTACGCCTATGAAATTCACCGGGCAGGGCGGTACACGACGAATCCGCAGGACATAGCTCGACGCGTGAAAGCACGCGTTGAGCGTCGGAAACGCCTCACCGGTGATTCCCCCATGTACCTCCGCGCGGTGATCAGCGAGTCCGCGTTGCACCGAGTCGTGGGGAGTCACTCGGTCATGGCTGAACAGCTGCAACAAGTTCTCGAACTGTGCGAACAACCCAACGTCATCGTGCAGCTGCTTCCGTTCGAGGCGGGAGCGCATGCCTCTCCTAGCGGATCGTTCGTCGTGCTGGCCTTCGACCAGCCGGAGGACGAGTCGATCGGCTTTCTCGACACCCCGCTCGGCGGGCACATCATCGACCGGGCCGAAGACGTCACTGCGCTCCGATACGTCTTCGACGAAGTGCGATCCCATGCACTTCCCGTGCCTGCGACACTGGAACGGGTGACCTCCATTCGGGACGCCCACCAGTGCAGACACGAGAAGGGCTAGCAGTGGATCTTCACGACGCGAAGTGGCGCAAGTCGTCCCAGTCGAACTCCGGAGGTTACTGCGTCGAGGTGGCGGTCACCCCGGCCGTCGTTGGCGTGCGGGACACCAAGGACCGCGCCGCCGGGTACTTCACCACCGACCACGTCCGCTGGAACGAGTTCCTCACCGCGGTCAAGTCCGGCCGCTACTCGCGCTGACCGTGCTCGGCGAAGCTCGCCGTCGTCCCGGCTAGTGACCTGGGAGGTGAGATCCCATGAACGTGACGCCCACGAACTGGCGGAAGTTCAGCCGTTCGCACCAGGTTTCCAACTGCGTCGAGGTCGGGCGGTTCGAGTCCGGCGCCGCGGTCCGGGACACGAAGGACCGCGCGGCCGGGTACCTGGCCGTCGACGGCGCCCGGTGGCACGAGTTCCTCGCCGCCATCGAGTCGGGTCGTTACGCGCGCTGATCCGCCCGGCCGCCGGATGTCGCGTCGCTCGGTGCGGGGCGTTCGGTGGAGTCCGGTCCGCCGCTCGCGCCGCGCACCGCCCGGATTCCGGGCCGCGACGGGGGACTGGCAGCATGCACGTCTGCCCCGAGAGGGCGCGGCCCGCCCCGGTTCCCGGCGCGGGGATCGCGGTATCGAGAGGTTTCGTCGTGCAGTTGACGCATGTCGCCCGAGGGAGCCGCCGGGGCCTGGTCCTGGCCGGCGGCGGGCTGGTGGATGCGCTGGGGACCGGGTTGTTCCTGGTGCTCATCCCGGTGTACGTGGTGGTGCGGCTGGGGATCGACCCCGTGCAGGTCGGTGTGGTCGTCGGCGTCGCGAACTTGATCGCGCTCGCCTCGCCGGGGCCCGCGGGCTGGTTGTCCGACCGGATCGGCGCCGGTGGGGTGTGGACGTTCCTGCTGCTGGTGCGCGCCGTCGGCTACGCGGCTTTCCCGTTCGTGTCCTCGTTCTGGGCGTACGCGGTGCTGCTGTGCGTGCTCGGCCTGGCCGACCGGGCCAGCACGCCCGTGCAGCAGCTGTTCCTGCTCCAGTCCGAGAGCCCCGAGAACCGCAGCCGCGCGATGGCCGTGCTGCGCACCGCCCGCAACATCGGGATGAGCGCGGGCCTGCTGCTCGGCGGCGTCGTCGTCTCCATCGGCACGGACACCGCCTACTTCACCGGGTTCGCGATCAACGCGGCGTCGTTCGCGGTGCTGCTGGCCGTCGTGCGGCTGCTCATCCGGCGCGGCAGCGGCCCGCTGCCGGTGTCCGCGGAACCCGCGGAACCCGCGGTCGAATCGCCCGAACGGCGCAAGGCCGTGCTGAAGGACCCGCGCTACCTGACGTTGGTGGCGGGCAACGCGATCCTGCTGCTGCACGACTCGGTGCTGTTCACCCTGCTGCCGCTGTGGATCATCACGCGGACCCCGCTGGCCGACGGCTGGGTCGGTCCGCTGCTGGCGATCAACACCGTGCTCACCGTCGGGTTGCAGGTGCCGCTGACCCGGTGGACCCGCACGATCCCGGCCGCGCGCCGCACCGCCATCCGCGCGCTGGTGCCGCTGCTGGTCGCCACGGGCTGCTTCTTCGGCGCGGAGAACGCGTCCGCGGACGTGGTGCTGCTCGTCGCGGTGCTGGCCGTCGTGCTGATGACGGTGGGGGAGAACATGCACTCGGTGTCCGCGTTCGAGCTCTCGTACCGGCTCGCGCCGGAGCGGTCGATGGGCGCCTACCTCGGCGCTTTCGACTTCGGGCAGGCCGTGCAGTTCGCCGTCGGACCGCCGTTCATGACCGTCGTCGTGCTGCGTGGCGCGCTGCTCGGCTGGGGTGCGCTGGGCGCCGCGTTCGCCGTCGGCACCGTGCTGGTCGCGGCCGCCGCCCGGAAGAAGAGCTGACCGGTTCCGGGTTCGTTCTCCCGGAATCGGGGTGCGACGGGATCTCCGGTCGGGTGAATCGTTGGCGCGGCGGGATTCCCGCTGCGGGCTCGTCCGCCACCGGCGACGCGCGGGAGGCCCGCGCCCGGTTCGACCGCGCGGCCCGCCGAGCTTCGGCACCACCCGGAGAAAGCACCGCCGGGTCGGAGCCTCGCGGTCGACCCCGATCGCCGGGCGGCTTCACGACCTGCAACGGGGGCAGCCCGGACGGCGCGCGCAGCGTGGTCGTCAGCATCGACACCGACTCGCTGGTGCCGGAGCCCGGCGTGCCCGCGCCCACCACGGACCCGGTATCGGACCTCGTCGAGAACGCCCGCCGCGGCGACGCCCCGCCGCCGGACTCGGCCCGCAGCGCTGATCTGGCCCGCAGCGCTGATCCGGTCCGCCGCCGCCGGACCCGGCCGCCCACCGCGGGCGCGGGTCCGGCGCGCACGTCGGCGGGTCACTCGGCGAGGCGGGTCAGCGCCTCCGCGAGGCCGTGCCGCTCGAACTCCGGCCGCTGGCCGCCGAGGTCGAGGAACCGGCGCATCCGGCGCTGCGCCTCGCCGCCGACCAGCAGGTGGTTCGCGGCGTGCGCCTCCTCCAGCAGGCCCAGCGGGGTGGGCAGCTCCGCCGCCGCGACCGCGGACTTGGCCTGCGCGATCGCGGCCGGGGCGAACGTGGCGAGCCTGCCGACGAGCCGCTCCACGAACGGCCCGGCCTCGGCCGCGTCCAGGGCGCGGTTCACCAGCCCGTAGCTCGCCGCGAGGTCCGCGTCGAACTCGTCGCAGCCGAGGATCACCTCCAGCGCCCGCGATCGGCCGAGCAGCTTCGGCAACCGCTGCGTGCCCGTGGCGCCCGGCAACAACCCGAGCGCCACCTCCAAGTGGCTGAACACCGCCGCGCCGCGCACCGCGAACGCCATGTCGCACGAGGTGACGATCTCCGGACCGGCACCGGACGTGCGCCCCGCGACCACCGCGATCGTCGCCTGCGGCAACGCCCGCAGGTCCTCGAACAGCTGCTGCAGCGCGGTGAGCCGCGTCGGCTTCGGCGGCACCGACTCGACCGGGTCCAGGAACAGGTTCAGGTCCGCGTGCCCGACGAAGAAGTCCGGGTCGGCGCTGTCGAACACGACCACGCCCAGGTCGGGACGGGCCGCCAGCCGCGTGACCAGGGCCCGCAGGTCCTCGATCATCGCCGGGTCGAACAGGTTGATGGGGGCGTGGTCGAACGTGACCCGGGCGACCGGGCCGTCCTCGACGACGCGCAACGTGCTGGGAACGGGTGACATCCGCCGCCTTCCGAGTTGACCCGAGCTGATCCGTGCTGACCCGAGCTGATCCGAGCGGGGCGGCCGGTCGACCGCCCGGCACCGATCCTGCGAGGCCGGGGGCCCGCTGCGGCAGTGCGGAACGCGGGTGGGAGCGCTGCACCCCCGCCGCGGACCGCCCGTCCGCCGTAAGCTCCGGGACGTGACCGCCACCCGTCCCACCGCGCTCGGCGGCTTCCTGCGCGCGGCCCGCGGCCGCGCCACCGCCGACGCGCGGCACCTCGCCCCCGGCGGGCCGCGGAAGGTGCCCGGCCTGCGGCGGGAAGAGGTCGCGGTGCTCGCCGGGGTGAGCGCCAACTACTACACCCGGCTCGAACAAGGACGGGAGCGGCATCCGTCGCCGCAGGTCGTCGATGCCCTGTCGGGCGCGCTCGGGCTGAACCCGGATGAGACCGGGCACCTGCGCGCCCTCGCGGGCGGTGCCGCCCCGGTGGGGTCGCCGCGGGCCGACGTCGCGCCCGAACTGCGGGCCCTGCTGGACGCGTGGACGGGCACTCCGGCGGTCGTGCTCAGCGACGCCCTCGACGTGCTCGCGCTGAACGACCTCGCGCGGGCCGTGCACTCGGGGTTCGCGCGGCTCGACAACTTCGCGCTGCTGACGTTCCTCGACCCGCACGCGGCCGAGTTCTACTCGGACTGGCCGGGCGCGGCGGCCGTGACCGCCGGGAACCTCCGGCTGGCGCTCGGCCGCGGACCCGGCGACGCCCGGCTGCACGAGGTGATCGCCGAGCTGGCGGAGCGCAGCGCGGAGTTCCGGCGGCTGTGGGCGCGCAACACGGCAGGCGGGAAATCGGTGGCGCACAAGCGGTTCCACCACCCCGAAGCCGGTCTGCTGGAGCTGACGTACCAGGCCTTCGACGTGCGCGGGGCGCCCGGCCAGCAGCTCGTCGTCTACGCGCCGGAACCCGGCGGCCGGACGGCCGACGCCCTCGCCCGGCTCTGAATCCACAATGGACTGACGGTCGTTCAGCCCTGCGCCGCGACGGCCGCTGCGGGGAACCGGACGGTGACGGTGAGCCCGCCGCCCGGATTCGCGGCGGCACCCGCCGTCCCGCCGTGGGAGTGCGCGATCGCGCGGACCAGGGTGAGCCCGAGCCCGTGCCCGCGGTTGCCGGTGCGGCCGCGATGCCTGCGGAACGCCTCGAACAGCTCACCGGGGTCCGCGGCGGTGAGGTCCTCGCCGGTGTTCGCGGCGGTGATCGTCACCGCGCCGTCGGCGGTCTCGACGGACAGCCGGGCGCCGCCGCCGCGGTGGTTGTGCCGCACCGCGTTCTGCAGCAGGTTCAGCAGCAGGTGGTGCAGCAGGTCCCGGTCCCCGTCCACCCGGGCCGGGCGCAGCTCGCCGCGCACCTCCACCCCGGCCGCGGCGGCCTCCGCGCGCACCTGCTCCAGCGCGCCCTCGGCCACCACGTCCAGGTCGACCGGCCGCGGATCGGAGATGCCGTGATCGGCCCGGGACAGCGCCAGCAACGACTCCACCGTCGTGATGCTGCGCTCGTTGGTGGCGAGCAGCTTCGGCCCCAGCACCGCCAGCTCGTGGTCCTCGGGATGCGCCAGCGCCACCTGCAGCATGGTGCGGGTCGTCGCCAGCGGGGTGCGCAGCTCGTGCGAGGCGTTCGCCGCGAACCGCTGCTGAGCCTCGAAGCTGCCGTGCAACCGGTCCAGCATCGTGTCGATGGTGTCCGCGAGCTCGGTGAACTCGTCGCGGCGCCCGCCCAACCGGATGCGCTCCCGCAGGTTGTCGCCCGCCACCGTGCGCGCCGTCGACGCGATCCGGTGCACCGGCGCCAGGATGCGGCCCGCGATGAACCAGCCGACCACGAACGCCACCAGCGCCAGTCCCGCCAGCGCCACCCCCGACACCTGCAGCAGCACGTCCAGGAAGTCGTTCCTGGTGGCGATCGAGGTCGTCAGCGCGGGCCGGACCTCGACCCCGGGCAGCGCGTCCGCCCGCGGCAGCGGCAGCGCGGGTGGCACGTAGTCCGGCAGGTACCGCATCAACGCGTACACCATCACCAGCAGCAGCACCCCGCAGGCCAGCACCGCACCGCCCAGCAGCAGCATCAACCGCACCCGGATCGACGACCGGGCGGGCCGCAGCGCCGCCGACACGCTCACGCCGGAGCCCCCAGGAAGTAGCCGACGCCCGTCGAGGTGCGCAGCACCGGCGGATCGCCGAGCTTGCGGCGCAACGTGGACACGGTGATGCGCACCGCGTTCGTGAACGGGTCCGCGTGCTCGTCCCACGCCTTCTCCAGCAGGTGCTCGGCGCTGAGCACCGCGCCGTCCGCGCGCAGCAGCAGCTCCAGCACCGCGAACTCCTTGCGGGTCAACCGCAGCGGCCGCAGCCCGCGGTGCGCCTCCCGCCGCGCCGGATCGAGCCGCAGGTCGGCGAAGGTCAGCACCGGCGGCCGAGCCGGGGCGGCGCGCCGCCGCAGGGCGTGCAGCCGGGCCACCAGCTCCGGGAAGTCGAACGGTTTCACCAGGTAGTCGTCCGCGCCCAGGTGCAGCCCGTCCACCTTGTCGGCGAGCCTGCCCGCCGCGGTGAGCATCAGGACTCGGCACTCCGGGTGCTCGGCCACCACCTGCCTGCACACCTCGTCGCCGTGCACGCCGGGGAGGTCGCGGTCCAGCACCAGCACGTCGTAGTCGTGCACCGCCACGTTCTCCAGCGCGGTGCGGCCGTCGCCCGCGATGTCCACGGCCATGCCCTCCTTCTGCAAGCCGGAGCGCACCGCCTCGGCGAGGAACTCCTCGTCCTCCACGACCAGCACCCGCACCGAAGAACCTCCCGCCACTGCGCACCCCGCGCGCCGGGGCGTGCACATGATCCGCGACCGCGCATATGGCGGCCGTATGGCGCCGGCCAGACGCCCGCCACAACCCCGCCCTGGCTAGATGGGTTCCGAGCGCGGCACCCCGCCGCGGTCCCGCCCACCGGGCGGTTCTCCCGCAGGGAAGGGAAGTTCTCATGAAGTCCATCCGCAAGAAGGTCGTCGTCGCGGCCGCGGGCCTCGCCGTCGTGCTCGGCGGCGCGGGCGGTGCCGTCGCGTTCGCCGGGACCTCCGACGAGCCGGGCCGCCCGGTCGAGTGCGCGCCGGCCACACCGCTGGACCGGGATCGGCCCGACCTGGTCGTCGAGCCCGCGAAGCTCGTCGACGGTGCCTCGGACGAGATCGTCGGCTGCGCGCCCGCCCACCCGGTGGAACCCGGCCGGGACGCCGTGCCCGCCCAGCCCGTCCACGACGTGCCGCCTGCCGAGGAGGTGCCGCCCGCCGAGGAGGTGCCGCCTGCTGAAGACGTGCCGCCCGCCGAGGACGTGCCGCCTGCTGAGGACGTGCCGCCCGCGCAGCCGGTCCAGCCGGGCCAGGACGTCGTGCCCGCCCAGCCCGTCCAGGACGCCGCACCCGCACAGCCGGTGGAGCCCGGTTCGGACGCGGTTCCCGCCCGGCCGGTCGAGGGCGCGCCCGCCGAGTGACCTGCCGCGGGTGGCCGCGGGAGCGGAGCCGGTGGTGCCCGGGTGGGGCCGCGGGACCACCGGTCGCCGCACCCGGCCACCCGCGTCCCGGGGCGCGAGAGGTCTTTCGCCGGACGTGCGAGAACGCCCCACCGAGACGAGTCGGTGGGGCGTTCTCGCGCCGAACGTCAGCGCTGGGCCGGAGCGCCGGGGGCGCCGGGGACGCTTTCGACCGGGTCTTCGGAGGGCTGGCCCGGAACGGTCTCCACCGGGGCGCCACCGGGCTGGCCGGGGACGCTCTCGACGGGGTCTTCGGCGGGCTGGCCGGGGACGCTCTCGTTCGGGTCCTCGGAGGGCTCGGTCGGCACGCAGGGCACGCCGTCGCCGGGCACGCCCGGGTCGCCGGGGACGCTGTCGCCCAAGGTGCCGGGGGCGCCCGGGTCGCCGGGAACGCTTTCGCCGTGGCAGATCTCCACCGGCGGCGGAACCGGCGCGTCGGCCAGTGCGGCTCCCGCGCCGGAGAGCAGACCGGCGGCGGCCAGCGCCGCGATCGCCGCGGTGCCGAAGGTGCGGGACAGCTGCATGGTTCTCTCCTCGTTAGCTTCCGCAGCCGGGGTTCCGGCCACGGCGAGGAAGTTACGGAGCGAGCCGTAAATCCACGCGCAGCGCGGCGCTTACGTTTTCCTTACCTTGCCGCGCAACCGAATTCGCCGCGTCCACTGTGGTAGACAGCCCCCATGAGAGTCCTGGTGGTGGAGGACGACGGCCTGCTCGCCGACGCGGTGGCGGAAGGGCTGCGCGACGCCTCGCTCGCGGTCGACGTCGTGCACGACGGGGCCGCGGCGCTGGAGCGCTGCGCCGTCAACGAGTACGACGTGGTGGTGCTGGACCGGGACCTGCCCGCCGTGCACGGCGACACGGTGTGCCGCCGGATCGTCGCGAGCGGCGCCGACACCCGGGTGCTGCTGCTGACCGCCGCGGCGGAGGTGCCGGACCGCGTGTCCGGGCTGGAGCTCGGCGCCGACGACTACCTGGCGAAGCCGTTCGCGTTCGCCGAGCTCGTCGCCCGGGTGCGGGCGCTCGGCAGGCGCAGCCGCCCCGCGAGCCCGCCCGTGCTGGAGCGCTCGGGAGTCCGGCTCGACCTCGGCCGCCGCGAAGCCTCCCGCGAAGGGCGCCCGCTGTCCCTGTCGCACAAGGAATTCGCGGTCCTGGAAGAACTGCTGCGCGCCGACGGCACCGTCGTGTCCGCCGAAGACCTCCTGGAGCGCGCGTGGGACGAGAACATCAACCCGTTCACCAACGTGGTGCGGGTGACGCTGTCCGGGCTGCGCCGCAAGCTCGCCGACCCCGCCGTCATCGAAACCGTCCCGAAATCGGGGTACCGGATACCGTGAATCCCGGCAGAACGCTCGCGACCCGGCTGACGATCACCTACACGGCGCTGACCGCGGTCATCGGCGCACTGCTGCTCGCGGGCACGCTCGCGCTCGCCTGGTGGCAGCTGCCGGACGAGGTGATGGAAGCAGTGCCCGCCGTGTCGGCGGACGACCCGAACCCGCCGCCACCACCGATCGACCCCGAGGTCATCGAGGTGCGCGCGGACGCCACCACGGCGCTGCTGCTGGCCGGTCTCGCCGGGCTCGTGGTGTTCGTGGCGCTGGCCGCGGTCCTCGGCCGGATCATGGCGGTGCGCGCGCTGCGCCCCGTGCACCTGATCACCGAGACCGCGCGGCGCGCCGCCGAGCAGGACCTCGCCGTGCGGATCGGCCTGGACGGGCCGTCCGACGAGGTGAAGCGGCTGGCCGACACCTTCGACCACATGCTGGTGCGGCTGGAGAGCTCGTTCACCAGCCAGAGCCGGTTCATCGCGAACGCCGCGCACGAACTGCGCACCCCGGTCGCCACCGCCCGCACCCTCGCCGAGGTCGCCCAGGCCCGGCCCGGCGCCAGTCCCGACGCGCTGCGCCTGGCCGGGAAGGTCCTGGAGAACACGGCCAGGCAGGAAGCGCTGCTCACCGGGCTGCTCGCGCTCGCGCAGAACACCGAGACCCTCCGCGACAAGCAGCAGCCCGTCGACCTGGCCCGGCTGACCGGGGACGTGCTCGACTCCCGGGCCGCGGGTGGGCTCGCGGTGCGCGCCGAACGGGCACCGGCGGTGGTGCCGGGCGACCCGGTGCTGCTGGGCCAGCTGGTGCGCAACCTGGTGGACAACGCGTGCCTGCACAACGTGCCGGGCGGCTGGATCGAACTGCGCACCGGCACCGCGGGCGGGCGGACCTCGCTGACCGTCGCCAACAGCGGCGCGGTGATCGAGCCCGCGGACGAGTCGCTGCTGTTCGAACCGTTCCGGCGATTGCACCTGGACCGGGTGCAGCGCCCGCGCGGATCCGGCCTGGGGCTCTCCGTGGTCCGCGCCGTCGCCGAAGCGCACGGCGGGACCGCCGTCGCGCACCCGCTCGACGGCGGCGGCCTCCGCGTCGAAGTCGACCTCCCCGCGGCGCCCGCCCGCACCCCCGAACTCGTCGCCTGACCGGCGCCGCCCCGGTCCGATGAGTGAGATCTCGCCCGGGTGGGTACCGCGACGGGAAGAGTCGAAGGACCGAGACGAGGAGGCCCGCGGCACATGGCCGACAACGCGCACTTCATCACCAACGCGGGCGGAGCCCCGGAGATCATCGTGCGGGACGACCGCGGGTCCCCGGTGACGAGGCTCGCGCTCCCGGCCGAGATCTCCCGCCCGGAACAGGCGGACGAGGCGCTCGGCGAAGCCGGCTGGACCCGCAGAGCCGACTGGACCACCGCCGACGACGGCTGGGTGGTGCCGGTCGTCCCGGCCTGACGGACTGTCTTCGTGCCGGGCAGATTCGAAGTCGGGCAGTGCGCCGCCGGGCGCCGCGGCTGATCGGGCCGGATTGCTCGGGCAGGGCCGGGGAGGAGCCGGGAACGGGAACGACGGCGCAGCCGTCCGGGCCCGCATCGCGCCGAACGCGCGGTGCGGGCCCTTCCTGCGTCGGCAGGCCGGACGACCCGTCCTCGCAGGTCAACGCATTGTGCGCATTGTTCGGGGCGAAGCGCACAAAGCTTCGGCCGGGCCGCGGCGGCTTTGGTCAAAGTTGGCTGGAAACCGGCCGCGAGCACTCCCTAACGTCATCGGCGTGCGGTGCTCCGGGGGTGAGCGCCGCACGGTGAAACCGATGGCCGGGCCGACGAACCCGGCCGCGCACTGGGAGGAACTCGCATGAACTCGAAGGCATTCCGCCGCATCGCCGGAGCGACCGCGGGCACCGCCGCCTGCATGGCGCTGCTCGTCGCACCCGCCTCCGCCGCGCCCGACGCGACCACGAAGGCCGACCACACCTACTCGGTCAGCTGCACCGGCGGCAAGGCGAACCTGTCCTGGTCGACCGGCACCATCAACACCCGCGTCTACTACAACAACCACTGCTCCACCACCGCCAAGGTCAGCGTGCAGCTCGCCGACGCGGAGAACACCTGGCTGGAGTGCCTGTCGATGCCGGCGGGGAAGAAGAGCAGCAAGGAGTTCAACCACGGGCTCTCCGGCTCCATCCAAAAAATGATCAAGGGCTGCTGAGAGATCCTCGGCTCCTGCTGCTCAGCACTCTGGTGGCGGAACCTCAGCGGTTCCCTCGCTGCGGGATCGATTTCACCGGTGGCTCCGCCACAGGAGAAATCGCTGTCCTCGCGAGGGAACCGCTGAGAACCCGC